>JANMQT010000034.1:0-13853 GCA_031370675.1 Verrucomicrobiota bacterium | reverse complement strand
GGCGGCGGGCGTTTCCCAAAACAGCCGGACGCGGGCGTCAGAAAACGCCGCGCTGGCGTCGCGCAGCAAGTCGGCATCGGCGTCCGGGGGAAGGGGCATCTCCACCTGCTCAAACCGGACGCGGGCACCGTGCGCGGTTTCGCAATGTTGCAGGGCGGCGACGATTTCACCGACCTGCTGGCGAAAGGCGTCGGCGTTTTCCGACTTCGGGCCCAGCGCGGAGACGCGGAGGGGACGGGCGGGATCGAAAAGGGAAAAAAACGGGGCGGCCGCGTCAAATTGCGCCACGGGCAGCACGAAGGCGCCGAGCATCCAGGCGTCGGCGCTGCCGACGTAAGCCGCCTGGTTGCGCAGGGCCTGCTCGAGGGGCAGGCTCGCGGGGGGAAACAACCCCGCATAGTCGATCGCATTGCCCAGCAAGGCGCGGAGGGCGGCGGGCGCGGCGCTCATTCAGTTCAACAGAGCGCGCCTCGCGATCACAATCCGTCGCCGGCCAGCCACGACGCCTGGTACTCCGGCTTTTCCATGGCGATCGCCTCGCGGGTGATCTCCAGCGGATGAAACGTGTCCACCATCACCGCGAGCTCCGCGGTTTCCTTGGCGCCAATCGAGGCCTCGGTCGCGCCCGGTTGCGGACCGTGCGGGAGGCCGCTGGGATGCAGTGTGAGATCGAATTTCCGGATTCCTTTGCGCGACATGAAATTGCCGTCGCAGTAATAGATCACCTCGTCGCTGTTCACGTTGCTGTGATTGTATGGCGCGGGGATGCCCTGCGGATGGTAGTCGAACAGCCGCGGGACAAACGAGCAGACGACGAAGTTCCGACCTTCGAACATTTGGTGCACGGGCGGCGGCTGGTGCACGCGGCCGGTGATGGGCTCGAAATCATGGATGCTGATCGCCCACGGAAACAGGTAGCCATCCCAGCCCACGACATCGAACGGATGGTAGTCGAGGATGTGGCGCGTAAACGTGTCGCGCACTTTCACGCGCACCTCGAATTCCCCGCGCTCGACATGGGTCTCGAGCTCGGTCGGGGGACGGATGTCGCGCTCGCAATAGGGTGAATGCTCCAGCAACTGGCCGAATTCGTTGCGGTAGCGCTTGGGCGGCGCAATCTGGCTCTTGGACTCGATGACGAAGAAGCGCGCCTCGGGTGTGGAAATCTTCATTTGCCACGTCACGCCAAACGGGATGACGAGATAATCGCCGGGCGTGAAATCGATGCGGCCGAATTGCGTGTGGAGCGCGCCGCTGCCCTCGTGGACGAACCACACTTCGTAGGCCTGCGCGTTGCGGTAGAAATAATCCATCCCGCCCTCGGCGCGGCTGACGCTGAGGGTGACGTCGCTGTTACCCATCAACACGCGGCGCGCGGCCACGGGGTCGCGCCCCGGCTTCAGGGCTTCGGTCTCGAGGGCGCGATGACGCAGGGCGCCGAAGTCGGCGTACTCGATGACGGCGCTGCCGAGCCGGTCGGCCTTGACCACGCGGGGCGGAAGGTAGTGATGATAGAGGATGGATTCCACGCCATGGAAACCCTCGAGGCCCATGACCTCCTCGCGGTAAAGCGAGCCGTCGGGCTTGCGGAATTGCGTGTGCCGCTTGTGCGGGATTTCACCGAGTTTGAAGTAGAACGGCATAAGGCTAGGGGGATTTTGGAACCACGAATTTTACACGAAGGAACACGAATCAAGGAGATGTCGGAGTCTGGCCAAAGCCATTCGTGCCAATTCGTGTGAAATTCGTGGTTCCTTTTTGTCTCTACAAATTTCCGCGGAGGGCTTGTTCGCGCTCGATGGCTTCGAAGAGGGCCTTGAAGTTTCCGACGCCGAAGCCCTTGCAACCATGCCGGCGGATGACCTCGTAAAAGAGCGTCGGCCGATCCTGCATGGGCTGGCTGAAGATTTGCAGCAGGTAGCCCTCGTCGTCCTTGTCCGCGAGGATCCCCCGCGCGGCGAGTTCCTTCACGTCCTCGTGGATGGGCCCGATGCGCGCGGGCAGATCATCATAATAGGTCTGCGGCACGCGCAGGAAACTAACCCCCGCGTTGCGGAGGGCGTCGACAGTGGCGACGATGTCCTTGGTGGCGAGCGCGATGTGCTGCACACCGGGACCGCCGTAATGGATGAGGTACTCCTCGATCTGGCTCTTCCGTTTGCCCTCGGCCGGTTCGTTGATCGGAAATTTGATCCGGCCCGCGCCGTTCTGCATCACCTTGCTCATCAAGGCGGTGAAATCCGTGCTGATTTCGTTGTCGCTGAAATGCGTGAGCTGCGTGAAACCCAGCACGTCCCGGTAGAAACCGACCCACTTGTCCATCGCGCCGAGTTCGACGTTGCCGACGATGTGATCGATCGCTGCGATGCCGGTATCGGGCGCGGGTGGCGGATTCTCGACCGGCCGGAAGCCCGGCATGAAGCCATGGTAATTTTCGCGCTCGATGAAGCTGTGGATGGTGTCGCCGTAAGTCGCGATGCTCGCCCGCACGAAGCGGCCGTTGCCGTCCTCGAAGGCGATCGGCTCCTGCACGCTGGTGGCGCCGCGGCGCATCGCCTCTTCGTAGGCCGCCTTGGCGTCGAGCACCCGCAGCGCGATGTCCTTCACGCCGTCACCGTGCTTGGCGATGTGTTCGGCGATGTCGCGGTGTAGATCGGGCTGAATGGGCGACGTGAGGACGAAACGCACGTGGCCGCGTTCAATCATCCACGAGGCGCGGTCGCGCACGCCGGTCTCGAGTCCGGCGTAGGCCCGCGGTTGCAGGCCGAGCGTGGTGCGGTAGAAGTGGGCGGCCTGGCGCGCGTTGGAGACGTAAAACTCAACGTGGTCGATGGCGTGGAAGTCCAGGGGATCCTTGGGCATGGCAGGAGGGTTCCGGGTAAACTGGTGGAAGGATTTTCAGCGCGGCGGGAGTCGACGCACTGGCCGCTGTCCGGACTCGGGGGAGCCGAAGATGCGGCGGTTACCCGGAAGAAAAGCCCGGGTGCGGGTGAAGGCAAGGGGGAAAGGGTTGGTTCCCGCCCCGGGTTCGGCCAAAATCTCCTTCGCGGCAGGGCTTCTGCTCTGCATCTTGGCCCCATGAAGTCCGCCCGCGATCTCGAGTTTCTCGGCCTCCGCCAGATGGAGCGGATCGAGCGCGGCGAGGCGCCCGAGACGGGCTGCGACTTCATGCTGACCTGGCCGAAACCCGCGCTGGCCGCGCGGCGCCTCGCCGGCATGGCCAACACCGCTCGCGGCAACCCGCTGCTCTGGATCATTGGCCTCGATCGCCATGGCAAGCGCCGCCGCTGTGACCTCTCCGGCCTGACGAAATGGCAGGTCTCCCTGCGGCCGCATTTCGACGGCTTGATGCCGGAGATGCATGGGCTCGCTGTGACGGGCTCCGACGGCGCAAGCTGCGTCGTGCTCGGGATCGAGACCACGCGGGCGCCATTTGTTGTCCGTATGAAATCGCCCGTGGGCGCACTCGAGGTGCCCTGGTTCGACCGCGAGCAACGGGAGGTCCGCTCGGCGTCGCGGCTCGACCTCGTCCGCCTCTTCACGCCGCTCGGAGAGCTGCCGCACTTCGAGGTGCTCGAGGCCGAGTTGACGTTTTTTCGCAACGTCCACGCGCGCACAAAGGCGACCTACCGCTGGACGCTGGATGCGGCGCTTTACATCGTGCCGCGCGGCGACGCGCGCATCGTCGTGCCGTTGCACGGCTGTCGTGCGAGCGTCGAAATTCCGCAGGCGAATTTTTCGAGTCGCGGGATGGAAATCCACCTCACGGCCGACAAGCAATCACCCGGCGTGCGCGTGACCGAGAGCGCGCTCTTAATCGAAGGCATGGGTCGCGTCTTTTTTTACTGCGTGGGAACGACCGAAACCCCGGATTTGCCTTGGCACGAGCCGGCGCGGTTCAATGTGGAGATTTCGCCCGCGGGCGCGGAGATTGCCGCTGTGGTGGCGGCCGACTTGCGGACGGAGCCGACCATCGCGGATATTCAGCACGCGCGCTGGCGAAGCTGAGGCGCGGCGGCGGCGAGCCCGCCTGGCCGACCTATCCCGCCTCGCCGGCCACCGCCGGGGCCGGGCCCCGGGTGCGAAGTTTGATCCGGTAAAGCCGGCCCCACGCGTGCATGGTGCGCATGGTGGGCTGGAAGAATTTCTGCGCGAAGACGGTCGGGACAAACGCGCTGAGGATCACCGCGCTCACGAGAATCGTGTACTGGCGCTGATCGATGATCTTGTTTTGCAGGCCGAACATCGCGGAAATGGTCCCGAACGTCAGGCCGGTGGCCATCAGCAGCGTGGTGTAGGTCGCCTCCGGCCGGCGCATGTAATGCAGCCGTGCCAGCGGCCAGACGCCGGCGGCTTTCGTCGCCATTTTCAGCAGCAGGAATCCCCCGATGACGCCGAGGCTCGTCCAGAGCGCTGGAAGCGAAACGTAAAGCCCGGCCTTGATGAAATAGAACGGCGTGAAGACGGTGAACGCGATGCTGCGCAGCCGGTGCACGAGTGTTTTATCGCGCATGAATACGCCCGCGACGACGAGGCCGACAAGATAGGCCGGCAGGACCGCCTCGCTCTTTGCGGTGGTCGCGAGGCCGGCGAGCAGAAACAGGATCAGGAGGATAAATTTGATTTCCGGCTCGCTGACACGCGTGGCGCCGAGCCAAGCGATGACGAACTTCATCCATTGCGGCATGAACCAGAGGACCACACAGGTGATCACGACGAAGACGAGCAGCCAGACGTTAAAATTGGCGAAGAGGACGCCGAGGGCCAGCACGGTGCCAAGGTCCGTGATGAAGCACGCGGCGAGGATGGTCTTGCCCATCGCGGTGTCGCTGTACCCGCCCTCGATCATGACCGCGTAGACGACGGCGACCGAGGTGGTCGAGAGGGAAATGCCGGCGATTTGCGACTCACGCAGGGTCCAGCCGAGGACGAATTGTGCGAAGAGCCAGCAAAATATAAAGGGCAGGAGAAACGAAAAGAACCCGATGAGCGCGCTGGCGCGGAGGTTGGCGCGCAGCGACACCGGATCAATCTCGGCGCCGGCGAGGAAAGTCAGGACGCCGCTGCCGAGCAGTGCGAGGAAATTGATCCACTCGGTGTTCGCCTGTAGGTGCAGGAAATTGCCGGCGGCGACCCCGACGAGGATCTCGACGAGCGCGACGGAAATGCCGATGCGAATCGAGATGAGGCTCGCGACGAGGGCCAGCGCCATCCAAAGCGCCGCGACAAACCACGTGTTTTGCCAGAAGGCCGCTTCCATTTCAGGCCGGCTTGGGTGGCCGGTATTGGATGACCTGAACCTTCTCCAGCGTGACCAAGCCGCCGCCGATCATGCCTTCGAGAACGGGCAGGAACGTGTTGATCTTTTCTTCGCTGTCCACGATTTCGATCACGATTGGCAGGTCCATGGAAAGGCGCAGGATTTTCGCGGTGTGGATGCGACTGGCGGCGCCGAAGCCCATCGGGCCGCGCAGCACGGTGGCACCGGCAAGCTGCATCTCGCGGGCCTTGAGCACGATGGCCTCATAAAGCGGATGATGCTCGTGGCGGTCGCTCTCGCCGATGAAGATGCGGACGAGCAGGGCGTCGCGGGGGATGGCGTTGGGCATGGGTCAGGTGCGGCTGATTAGCGTGGCCGCCAGATGGCCAAGCCAGACGGCCACCAGGCAGAGGATGACCGAGAAGACGATGTTCAAGCCAGCGTAAAGCCACTCACCATCATTCGCGAGGCTGAGCGTCTGCAGGCTGAACGAGGAAAACGTCGTGTAACCGCCGCAGACGCCGATCATGAAGAATTGGCGGAACGAAGGCGCGGCGAGGACGCGTCCGTCGGGTCCGGTCAGGGTCGCGAAAAAACCAATGACGAACGATCCGCTGATGTTCACCAGCAGCGTGCCGAACGGAAAGGTTTCGCCGAAACGTTGGGCGACGAATCCGGAAAACCAAAAACGCGCGACGCTGCCGAGCGCGCCACCAATTGCGATCCAAATGTAACTCAGCATAAGAAAACTCCTGCAGACGATCTGACGTCTAACAGGAGTCATCAGCGCTGAAAACAATTCAGGCGGTTTTCCCGTCGTCGGGACGGCAAACTCCATTGCCGATTCCGGAGGCTATGGAACCCCTGAGGCGCGGCAAGCTGGAAATGAGGAGAACCGAGAAAAAACGAAGTTTCAAACCCGAAATCGCTTTTTGACCTCGCAGAAAAGTTGAAAGGCTGTCTCGCTTCGCTCGGTTCGAAGTAAATCGAAGGCCGGGAAGGCAAGGAGGGTCAGATTCCTGCGCGGGACGAGTCGACCGACATCGACGATCTCGCGCCGAGCAGGATCATGACGAGCACGCAAAACCCCGCGCCCACGCCAAAGGTCCACGGCGCGCCAAATCGGTCCCACAGCCAGCCGGCCAGCACGCTGGCGATCAACAGCGCCAAGCCGCTGACCAGATTGAAAAAACCGAAGGCGGATCCGCGGAGGTGCGCTGGGGAAGAGTCGGCGATCATGGCGGCGAGCACGCCCTGCGTCAGTCCCAAGTGCAGCCCCCAGACGGCGACCCCGACGAGAAATAAGATCCAACCGGACGAGAACATCAGGATGAGATCGGCCGTGAGCAGCGCGAGGAGACCGCCGATCAGGAGTTTCGGCCGGCTGAAGTTGTCGGCGAGCTTCCCGATCGGGTACGCCGAGGTCGCGTAAACCAAATTCATGACGATGAGGACGACGGGCGCAAACGCGACCGGCAAGCCTGACTGTTGCCCGCGCAAGACAAGGAACGCCTCGCTGAACCGTGCCAACGTAAAGACGCCGCCGAGGCCCACCAGCCACCAGTAATTCTGGGAAAATCCCCGTAGTGAATTCCGCTGAAATTTCTTGGCCGACGATGTGGACGTCGGGCGCTTGGCTTCCTTAACCCCCAGCAGTAAGAGCACCATCGCAATGGCGGCAGGAATGACCGCCACCCAGAAGACGGCGCGAAAGTTATTGTGCCAAAGAATCATTAAGGCCAGCGCGAGGCTGGGGCCAGCGAACGCTCCAACGGTGTCGAGCGCCTGGCGCAGGCCATAGGCCGCGCCGCGGATTTCCGGAGCGGTCAGGTCCGCCACGAGCGCATCGCGTGGCGCGCCGCGAATGCCCTTGCCGATTCGGTCGACGAGCCGGGCCGTCAGGATCAAGCCCAGGCCATTTGCGAGCGCGAAAACGGGTTTGGTGATGGCGCCGAGACCGTAGCCGATCGCGGTGAGTGTTTTCCTCTTCCCGAGATAGTCGCTGAGCGTCCCCGAGAAGACCTTCACGATGAGGGCGGTTGCCTCGGCCAGTCCTTCGACAAGACCAAGGCTCAGGGCGCTC
Organism: Verrucomicrobiota bacterium; assembly: GCA_031370675.1. Taxonomy (GTDB): domain Bacteria; phylum Verrucomicrobiota; class Verrucomicrobiia; order Chthoniobacterales; family SZAS-18; genus SZAS-18. Next base: position 6,510 of record JANMQT010000034.1, on the reverse strand, counting down.
AGGCCGAGCGTGGTCACCATGAAGACCGGCAGCAGGCTGTGGATCATCTCTGAAGAGACGTCCATCAGCATGCTGACGAACCCCAGGACCCAGACAGCTTTCGGGATGCGCGGTCGGTCGGGCATCGCACCCTCATCGGGCTGTGCGCCCGGTTCGTCAAGCCCGGCCCCCGCCCAGGCTGACCCTCATTATTTCATTATTTCATTGCTTCATGTAATACGTTATCGCAAACTTGGGCCGATGAGTCTGCCTGCCTGCCGTGAAAAGTCCGCGCTGGAGAACCGGCCCCTGCTGTCGACCGGCCGGGCGGGCCGCCTGGCTGGTCTCTTCCAGGTCCTGGCGGGAGTGACCCGGCTCCGCCTGCTGCATGCACTCGCGAAGGAGCCGGAGTTGAGCGTGTCGAAGCTCGCCGCGCGACTTCGCCTGAAGCTTCCCGCCGTGTCCAATCAACTCCAGCATCTGGCCGCGCTTGGGATCATCGCGTCCCGGCGCGCAGGCGTTTCGATCCACTATCGCCTGGCGGATCCCTGTGTCCCGGCACTCCTCGATCGGGGACTCTGCCTGATGGATGATGCGCGTCCCCGCCGGACCAGAGCGTCCCGCCGCACCAAGGCATGAATTTATCCAAACGCCTAGAATTGAATAAACCATGAAAACTTACCGCGTACTCTTAACCCTGCTAATCGGACTGGCGGTTCAAATCTTGCAGCTTTCCGGAGCGGAGCCTCCGACGCCGACGACGTTGGCCGCGTTGCTCGCGTCGCCCGAGTTCTTTTCCGGAAAGACGGTGATTGTGCATGCTCGTTTGGGTGGCGTTTGCGGCGGCGACGGCTGTTTGATTCTCAAGGATAAGCTTGACGTTGTTGAAGGCGTGCCGGAGCCCGGCTTGGTCTTGCCGCGGTTGCGCGCGGGACAGTCTGTAAGCGTCACGGGCTCCGTCCAAGTTCGGCACGTCGGGCAAGGCGAGTCGGTGGTATCCCTTGCCGTCAGTAAGGTGAAATCTCTATGACCCTCTTTGACCTGGCGTGGCGCACGCTTCTCCGCCGGCCCGTGCGCTCGGTATTGACCATCATTGGCGTGGCGCTGGCCAGCGCGTCGCTCTGCAGCCTGCTCGGTTTCTCGCGGGGCTACGCGGAGGCTTTGAAGCGCGATTTTGCCCGGGCCGGCATTCATTTGTTCGTCTCCACCGAGGGTTGCGCGATGGAGGCGGCCACCTTGGCCCTGCACGGCGGCGAAGTCCCGAAATTCCTGGCGCAGGAGCGCGCTGCCGAGGTGCGGCGTATTCCCGGCGTGCGCGTGGCGACCGAAATCCTGGTGTTTGCCCTGCCGGCCGAGGGGGGCCGACTGCAGATGTTTTACGGCATCGACAACGAATGGCGCGCGTTGAAGCCGCATCTGAAAATATCGGGCGAGTGGTTTCCGCGGGCCGATTCGATTGTCCTCGGCGCCGAGGCCGCGGAGGTGCTCCAGCGCCGAATCGGCGACCGAATCGCTTTTCCGGATCTCGATCGTGACTTTGTCGTCAGCGGCGTGCTGGCGCGGACCGGCGGCGAAGAAGACGGTTTCCTTTACCTTCCCTTGCCGGTCGCGCAGCACGTTTTTCGAAAGGAAGGAAAGCTGACTGGTGTGGGAGTGGCGCTCGCGGACATTGAGCAGCTGCCGGCGGTGAAGGGCCGAATCGAAGCTCTCCCAGACGTCTACGTCGTCACGTCCGAGCAAATGCTCCAGCAAATTCTGAAAATGGTGGGCAGCAGCCGCGTGCTTATGGCGGCGGTGCTCGCGGTGGCAGTGGCGGTTGCCGTGTTGGGCGTTCTCAACACCATGTTGATGTCGGTCACGGAGCAGGCGCGCGAGTTTGGATTCTTCCGTTGCGTCGGAGCTTCGCGTGGCCAATTGCTCATTTTGATTTTGCTGGAAACGACCATCCTCGCGGCGGCCGGGGGCCTGCTGGGCGCCTGTGGTGGAGCGGTGGCGTCGTCATGGATGGACCGCGGGCTTCGGGGCACGCTGCCGTTTGCACCCTCTGGATCCATGATTGCGATTACGCTGGACATCATTTTTCTCGTGGCGCTTGGCGCCATGGTTCTTGGGGCGGTCGCGGGACTTTACCCGGCTTGGCGCGCGGCATCGACTGTGCCCGCGGAGGCTCTCCGGCATGAGTGATTCGGTGCTGGAGCTGCGTGGAGTCTGCCGCTCATTTCAGCGCGGGCGGGAGCGGATTGAAGCCGTGCGCGAAGTCAGCTTGCGGATTGCGCGTCGCGCGCGGGTGGCGATTGTTGGGCCGTCGGGCTCTGGCAAGACAACCTTGCTGCAAATCATGGGTTGCCTCGATCGTCCCAATGCCGGCGCGGTCTTGCTGGACGGAGAGGACATTTCGCGGTTGGTCGAGTCCCAGGTGACACGCCTGCGCGCCCGGCGCATTGGATTCGTGTTTCAAAGCTTTCATCTTCAACCAACGCTCACCGCCCTTGAGAACGTGCTGCTGCCGGCGCTCTTCGCCGGAAACCGGAATGGCGCGAGCCGCGCGCGCGAGCTGCTGGCCTTGGTCGGACTGGAAACGCGCCTGCACCATCGGCCAGGCGAATTGTCCGGTGGCGAAATGCAGCGTGTCGCCGTGGCGCGCGCGCTGATTAACGATCCCGGCATTGTCTTCGCCGACGAGCCCACAGGGAGCCTCGATTCGACGAGCGCCGCACCCGTCATCGACGGGCTCTTTTCCCTGGCGCAGCGGGATCTCACGCTGGTGCTTGTGACGCACAACAACGAGCTGGCCCGCCGGGCGGATCTCCGCTTCGTAATGCGGGATGGTCGGCTGACGCAGGACGCATGAGAAGAGATTGTTCGCTTGGCTGGCTACCGCCTAGATGGGCGGAAGAGCCGCGGAGAAGGATCGGGTGGGCTGCACGCGGGAAATGCGCGTGACCCATGAAGCCGGCCTCGCTGAGGCCGGTTCCTCCTTGTCATCCCGAGCGCAGTCGAGGCACCTACAATTGCTTTCTGGCTCACGTGACGAGCATGGCGAACTCCGCACTGAACGACAGCAAGAGGTCCTTCGACTCACCCGCCTCGCTCAGGATGACAAACAAAATTAATGTCGGCCTTCTGTCCCAAAAAAAACCGCCGGGCCGACCCTGAGGGCCGACCCGGCGATGGCAGGGAGGAATTCCAGGTTACTTTTTGGGCGCCTCGGCGGGCTTGGCGGGTGCCGCTTTCGCGGCCGCCAGTTTGCCTTGGAAGAGCGGCATCGCCCTTTCAATGGACTTGGACAATCCCCAGCCCAGTGGCAGGCTGACGAGGATCCAGCAGATGAGTGCTTTTGGATTCATAGGATAGTTTGTTTTGGATGGATTGATTCAGGCTTTTGCGCCGGCGGGAGCAGGCTGTGCGGCCGGGGTAACTCCGGGGATCTCACCCTTGTAGTGGTGTTTCGCATTCACCGGCTTGACGAGGAGATTGGCGATCAGGCCAATCACCAGCATGCCCACCGAGACGTACATTACATCGTTGTAAGCGAGCTCCTTCGGCACGCCGTGCTCCTTGTTGTAGGTGGAGATGTAATTGATCGCCGCTGGTCCAAGCACCGCCGCCACCGACCATGCGGTGATCAAGCGGCCGTGAATGGCGCCTACCTGATAGGTCCCAAACATGTCGCGCAGATATGCCGGAATCGTGGCGAAGCCGCCGCCATACATCGAAATGATGACGCAGCAAACCAGCACAAACAGCGTGACTGAGTACGTTTTCTGGGTCCATGGAATCGCCAGGTACAACGCCATGCCGAGGAGGAAGTAGATGCAATAAACGACCCTGCGGCCGGTGAAGTCGGACGACGAGGACCAGAAGAACCTGCCGACGATGTTGAAGATCGAGAGCAGTCCGCCAAAGCCGGCGCCGATGGCTGCAGCCTCCTTGACGCCGAGCTTGTCGACGAGGCTGAACATGTCCTGAAGCATCAGCGAGAACTGACCGAGGATGCCGATGCCTGCGCTGACGTTCATGCAGAGGATGACCCAGAGCAGCCAGAACTGCGGTGTTTTGGGTGCCTCGTCGGCGGAGACATGGCTCTGCGTGATCATGAGGTTGGCGCTCTGCGGTGGCGGGGTCCAGCCGGCGGGCCGGTAGCCGGCGAGCGGAACCTTGGCGGTGAAGGCGCCGAACAGCATCGAGACCATGTAAATCACTCCCATGGCGAGGAACGCTTCACCGACCCCGACGGTGTTCGGATTCTGGGACTTGAAGTATTCCATGAGCAGGTTTCCCAACGGCGCGCCGATTAAGGCGCCGCCCCCGAAGCCCATGATGGCGAATCCCGTGGCCATGCCGGGTCGATCCGGAAACCACTTAATCAGCGTGGAAACCGGCGCGATATATCCCAAGCCGAGGCCAATGCCGCCGATAAAGCCGTAGCCGAAATAGATCAGCCATAGATTGTGGAAGTAGACGCCGAGCGCGCCGATCCAAAGGCCGCCGCAAAAGCAGAGTGCGCTGGCCAGCATGGTCTTGCGCGGACCACTGCGCTCGACCCACTTGCCCAGAACGGCCGCGGAGAGGCCGAGCATGATCAGGCCGATGGAGTAGATCCAGCCCACTTGGGGAATGGTCCAATCCTGGCCTTTGATTGATTCTTTAATGCCAATGAGACGCGTGAGCGGCACATTGAAGACGCCGAAGCCGTAGATTTCGCCGATGCACATTTGCACGGCGATGGCGGCGGTGGGGAACTGCCAGCGTGAATAGCTGGAGTCCGCCACGGTTGCTTCTCGATCGAGGAATCCCATGGGTGTGGTTTTCTGTTTTAGGGGTTTAAGGGGTCTTGGGTTTCTGGCTGGGGAGGTCCGGAAAAAAACTCCGGGCTTCGGGCGCGGCGGCCGGGCGCCGCGTCCAAATCTTTAGTGGGTTCGCGTCGCGCTCGTTCAGGCGGTCTGCAGCTTGGTCTCGCGCGCCTGCGCGGCTTCCTGTGCATCCCTCACGATGGCCTGCGCCGCTCCGACCACGTCGGCCGTTGGTTTGAGGGTGACGATGACAAACTTTGAAGTGGGCGTGTTGCTGCGCTCGGCCACGCTGTCGACCGGCACGAGCACGTTCGCCTCGGGGAAATAGGTCGCCACCGCGCCGCGCGGTATGTCGTATGGGGTCACGAGAAAACGCGGCGCCTGCCGCTCCTCGCCGCGAAAATGGCTGGTGAGATCGACGAGCTGGCCGGCGGTGAAGCCGAGTTCCTTCATGTCGTCGCGGTGCATAAACACAACGCGCCGGCCGTTGTACACGCCGCGGTAGCGATCATCGAGGCCGTAGACCGTGGTGTTGAATTGATCGTGTGTGCGCATCGTCATCATCACAAACTGGCCCGGTTCCGGATCGATGTCGGGCAGCTCGTGCACCGTGAATTTCGCCTTGCCGCCGGCGTTGTTGAAGACGCGCCGGTCTCGCGCCGCATTCGGCAGATAGAAAACCCCGCGGCGGATGCGCTCGTTGTATTTCTCGAACCCGGGGATGACGCGCTCGATGCGGTCGCGGATGAGATCGTAATTCGCGATCAACTCGTCCCACGGCACCGTGGTTTTCGCGCCGAGGGTGGCCTTGGCGATGCCCGCGACGATGCCGGGTTCGCTCTGCAGGGTGCCGGAGGCGGGCTCGAGGTGCCCGCGCGACGGGTTGATGACGCCCATGGAGTCCTCGACCGTGACGAACTGGTCGCCGCCGGCCTGGGTGTCAGTTTCGCTGCGGCCGAGGCACGGGAGGATGAGCGCCTGCTTGCCGGTGATGAGGTGGCCGCGGTTCAGCTTGGTGGACACCTGCACCGTCAGATTGCAGCGCGTCAGGGCCTGGGCGGTGTACTCGGTGTCGGGCGTGGCGGAGAGGAAGTTGCCGCCCATCGCGACGAACACCTTGATGTCGCCCGAATGCATCTTCTTGATGGCGTTTACCGTGTCGGTGCCATGTTCGCGCGGCGGGGCAAAGTTAAATTCCTGGCCAAGCTTGTCGAGAAACGCGTCGCTCACTCGCTCAAAGATGCCCATCGTGCGATCGCCCTGCACGTTGGAGTGGCCGCGCACGGGGCACGGCCCCGCGCCGGGGCGGCCGATGTTCCCGCCGAGCAGCAGGAAATTCATGATCATCTGGATCGTGCCGACGGCCTTCTTGTGCTGGGTCAGGCCCATGGCCCAGCAACAAATGATGCGCTTGCTTTGGATGGCGAGGTCGGCCGCCTGCTTGATCTGCTCGCGGGTCAGGCCCGAGTCCTTCACGATGCGATCCCACGAGCTGGCGTTCAGGTCGGCCACGAGCTCCTCGTAACCGCTGGTGAATTGGGTGACGAAGGCGCGGTCGACGACGCTGCCCGGATTCGCCTCCTCGGCGGCGAGCATTTCCTTCATGATGCCCTTGAAGAGCGCCATGTCGCCGTGAATGCGGACGGGCAGCCAAAGGTCGCTCAACTTCGTGCCCTTGCCGAGCAGGGCCGGAAGCGCGGTGATGGGATTCTTGAAATGCTGCGGGTTCTTGAAGCGG
>JANMQT010000023.1:0-2534 GCA_031370675.1 Verrucomicrobiota bacterium | reverse complement strand
GCCGACGCGGAACGCCGCGCGGAACGCATCGTCGATCGCCTTCTCGCCCTCGCGGCAATCAGCGAGGACGATGGACGCCTCACCCGGACCTTCGGATCGGAGGCGATGCGGCGGGCGAATGAACTGGTGGGACTGTGGATGCGCCAGGCGGGCTTGCAGACCCGCGTGGACGCCATCGGCAATCTGCGCGGCCGGACCATTGGCTCCGCGCCCCGCCGTCTGCTGCTTGGCTCGCACCTCGACACCGTCCGTGACGCCGGCAAATACGATGGAGCGCTGGGCGTTCTGCTCGCCCTCGAGGCGCTGGCCGCCCGCCCGCTCCTTTCGTGTGACGTCGAGGTGCTGGCCTTCTCCGACGAAGAAGGTGCGCGCTTCCAGAGCACCTATCTCGGCAGCCGCGCCGTCGCGGGCACGTTGGATCCGGCCACGCTGGCCCTGCGCGACGAACGCGGCATCAGTTTGCAGCAGGCCATCCAAGACTTTGGCGGAGATGCCGGGCAAATTGCGGCGTGCGGCGTCGCGCCGGAAGAGATCATCGGCTACGCGGAGGTCCATCTCGAACAGGGACCAATTCTAGAACAACTCGGGGAATCGCTCGGCGTCGTTAGCGCCATCGCCGGGCAGACGCGCGTCGCGCTCGAATTCGTCGGCCACGCCGACCACGCGGGCACCACGCCCATGCGTCTGCGGCGCGATGCGCTGGCCGCCGCGTCCGAGTTCCTCCTCGCCGCCGAGGCCTGCGCGAAGTCCGTGCGCTCGCTCGTCGCCACGGTGGGCCAGATCGACGTCCCGCACGCCGCCAGCAACGTGGTGCCCGGACGCGCCACGTTGACGCTGGACGTCCGCGCCGGCGACGACGTCCACCGCCGCCGCGCCGCCGCCGCGCTGGAGCGGGCCGCGGGCGAAATCAGTCGCAGCCGACGCTGTGAATTGCGCTGGCGCGTGGTGCAGGAATCGCCGGCGGCGGCGTGCGACCCGGCGCTGCGCGGCGAATGGGCCGAAGCGGTCGCCGAGAGCGGGCACCGTCCGGTTGAGCTCGTCAGCGGAGCGGGACACGACGCGGCGGCATTCATTCACGCCGGCATCCCCTCGGCCATGCTGTTTGTGCGTTGTCGCGACGGCCTCAGTCATCACCCGGATGAGTTTGTCGGGACGCCCGACATCGCGGCCGCGTTGCTCGCGACCGATCAATTTCTGCAACGGCTCTCGGCCGCCGAGGCCCTGCGTTAATCGAGCGCCATGGCCGACTACGACTTGATCCTGCGCCGGGGCATGGTGGTGCGGCCGGAGGGGCCCGCCCTCCTCGACCTCGGCGTTTGGGATCGAAAAATCACCGCCATCGAGCCGGACTTGAGCGGTTCCGCACTGGCGGATGTCGACGTCTCCAATCGTTGGATTTATCCGGGCGTGATCGACCCGCACGTGCATCTCAACGAACCCGGTCGCACCGACTGGGAGGGAATCGAGACGGGCACTCGTGCGCTCGCCGCGGGTGGCTGCACGTCGTTCTTCGACATGCCCCTCAACAGCGCCCCCCCGGTGCTCGACGTCGCCGCGCTCGAGGCGAAACGCGCGTTGCTGGCAAAAAAATCACGTTGCGATTTCGCGATCTGGGGCGGCCTCACGCCGCGCAACCTGGACGAACTTCGCCCGCTCGCCGCCGCCGGCGCCATCGGTTTCAAGGCCTTTCTCAGCAGCAGTGGCACCGACGATTTTCCCCGGACCGACACCGGCACGCTGCTTGAAGGCATGAAGATCGCCGCGGAACTAAGTCTCGTGGTCGCCGTGCACGCGGAGAACGAGGTGATCGTTTCGCATCTCGCGAAGCAGGCCATTTCGCGCGGACGCGTGACCATGCGCGACTACCTGCAGTCCCGCCCAGCTGTGGCCGAATGGGAGGCCATACAACGAGTCATCCTGCTGGCGGAGGAGACCGGTTGCGCGGTCCATGTCGTCCATGTCAGCACCAGCCGCGGCGCGCGCCTGATCGCGGAGGCGCGCCAGCGGGGCGTGAATGTCACCGGCGAAACGTGTCCGCATTATTTGATCCTCACCGACGAGGATGCCGAGCGCCTCGGCGCGCTCGCCAAGTGCGCGCCTCCCCTGCGTCCTGCCGCGGATCGTAACGCTCTGTGGGATCATTTGCGCGCGGGCGATCTCGATTGGGTCGCATCCGACCACTCGCCGGCCCCGCCCGAAATGAAGACCGGCCTGGATTTTTTTCGCATTTGGGGCGGCATCTCTGGCGCCCAGCACACGTTCCCGCTCGTGCTGGGCGAATCCGCTGCCCAAGCGAAACCCATCGCGCCGGCCCGGCTGGCCGAACTTTTTGCGCGCAACGCGGCACGGCGCTTTCAGCTCGCCACACGCAAGGGCTCGATCGAAATTGGTCAGGACGCCGACCTCGTCGTGGTCGATCCCGACGCCCTCGAAACCATCACCAACGAGTCGCTCCATTATCGCCACCGTCAGACGCCGTATCTCGGCCGGCGGCTGCGCGCGGTCATCACCCGCACCTTTCTCCGGGGCGAGGT
>JANMQT010000008.1:0-27321 GCA_031370675.1 Verrucomicrobiota bacterium | reverse complement strand
GGCGCGAATTCCGTTTTCTACGGCGACAAGCTCCTCACTGCCGAGAATCCCGGCGTGGACGAGGACCAGGCGCTGCTGGACGAATTGAATCTGCGCGCGCAGCCCGCGTTCGCGGGGGTGTAGAGGATGCGAGTCGAAGGTCGGGGGTCGGTGGTCGACCGACAGAAAATACCGAGCGTCGGACGCGCGACGGCCGACTGCCATCCATCGCGCCACTGGCGCTCAGGGGAGATCTCGCCGACGGACGCCGGGGTTTGAACTTTCGTCTTCGAGCTTGACGTTTTCCTCGAGTATCGAGTTTCGGATTTCGAGTTTCCCCGTTGCGGGGTTGCTATTTCCCCAAAATCTCCCGCAGGGCCGCGATGAACGCGCGATTCTGCGCCAGCGTGCCGACGCTGACGCGGAGCCACTCGGGCAACTTGTAGCCGCCCATCGGGCGCACGATCAGACCGCGCTTGAGCAGTGCTGCGAAGACAGCTTTTCCGTCACCGACCTTCACCAGCACAAAGTTCGCGTAGCTCGGCACGAACTCGAGCTTCATCGCGGCGAATTCCGCCTGCAAATACGCGCGACCCTCGTCGTTGACGGCCTTGGTACGCCGCTGGTGCTCGAGGTCACGCAGCCCCGCGAGTGCGCCCGCCTGCGCGATGCCGTTCACGTTGAACGGCTGGCGCGTCTTTTGCAGGATGTCGATCAGTTCCTGGCTCGCGAGCCCGTAGCCGATGCGCAGATTCGCCAGCCCTTGGATTTTCGAAAACGTGCGCAGGACCACCACATTCCGACCTTCTCGCACGTATTTCAGCGTGTCGGGCGGGTGGTCGAGGAACTCATGGTACGCCTCGTCGAAAATGACGGTGACATGCTCCGGCACCGCCTTCATGAACGCGTCGATCTCCGCCTGAGTGACAATCGTGCCGGTCGGATTGTTCGGGTTCGCGATGAAAAGCTGGCGCGTGCGCGGCGTGATCGCCGCAGCCATCGCCGGCAGGTCATGCGTGAAATTTGGGTCGTCGACCTCCACCGTCTTCGCGCCGAAGAGCGTGGCCATGAGCGTGTATACGACGAACGCGTGCTTCGCCGCGATCACCTCGTCACCGGGCCGCAGGAACGCGTGACCGATGAACTCGATAATTTCGTTTGAGCCGTTGCCGAGAATCACATTTTCCATCCTGAGCGCGTGCTTCTCGGCGATCGCCTGGCGCAGGTAAAAGCCGCCACCGTCGGGGTAGAAATGCGCGCGTTCCAGCAGCTCGTGCATGGCCCGGAGCGCCTCGGGCGACGGACCGAGCGGGTTTTCGTTCGAGGCCAGCTTGATGATTTGGTCGGGGCGCAGGCCCAGCTCCCGCGCGACGTCCTCGATCGGCTTGCCGGGTTCGTAGGCGACGAGCTCGCGGAGCTGCGGTAGCGCAAATTGCCAGAGGGACATGGGGAAAGGGGAGTCGAGGGTCGAGGGTCGAGAGCCAGAGGTCGAAAGTCGAAAGTCGGGACGTGGAGAGGGGCAAGCAATCAGCGGATTGGCGGGATGCAAGCCGGTTGCGGGGCGGGGGATTCGTTGTTCCTTTCGCGTATGACGCTCGCGAATTTTTTCGACAATCTGCTGCGGAACTTTTCCCCGGGTGAAATGACCGCGTGGACGATCTTCGGTCTGACTGCGAACGCCTGCTTCGCGAGCCGCTTCATTCTGCAATGGTACATCTCCGAGCGGAAGCGGCAGAGCGTGGTGCCGCTGGGCTTCTGGTATTTGAGCCTCGTCGGCGGCATGATGATGCTCATTTACACGCTCCACGTTGGGAAGCTGCCGCTCGTGCTCGGCGCCGTGTTCACGCCCGTGATCGCCGCCCGGAATTTGTGGCTCATCCGCCAGCACCGCGCGAACGGCGCTACCAGTCAGTCGACGCTCGATTCCTGACGCGCTGGCGCGGTCCGATTTCGTGTCATAGGTTCCGTGGGTCGGGCCGTGACACGGTTTCGCCTTGGGCGGCGGGAACTTGCGCGGTACGTCGCTCCCTCCATGCAACCCCTGACTTACCTCGACAATAACGCCACCACCCGCGTCCTGCCGGAAGTGCTGGAGACGATGCTGCCGTTCCTGTCTGAGGAATTTGGGAATCCGTCGAGCGCCTATCGCTTGGGCTCGCGCGCGGAGCGGGCGCTCGAGCGGGCGCGGGAGCAGGTCGCGTCACTGGTTGGCGCGGACCCCGAGGAGATCATTTTCACCGGCAGCGGTACGGAGGCTGACAACACCGCGGTCGAGTCCGCGCTACGGGCTTTCCCTTCGCGCCGGCACCTTGTAACCTCGGCCCTCGAGCACAGCGCCATCCTCAAGCACGCCGAGGCGCTGGCCCGTCGCGGCTACGAAGTCACGCGGCTTCCCGCCGACCGCACCGGCTGGATTGATCCGGCGTCGGTGGCGGCGGCGATTCGCGACGACACGGCGCTGTTGACCGTGATGTGGGCGAACAATGAGACCGGCGTGATCTCGCCGATCGCGGAAATCGCGGAGAACTGCCGGAGCCGCGGCGTGTTGTTTCACACCGATGCAGTCCAGGCGGCGGGCAAGGTGGAGATCGACCTGCGCCACCTTCCGGGCGTGAGTTACCTCGCGCTGTCGGGTCACAAATTTCATGCGCCCAAGGGGGTGGGCGCGTTGTTCGTGCGGTGCGACGCCCCGGTCACGAACTATTTCCACGGGGGCGGCCAGGAGGACGGCCGGCGGTCCGGCACCCAAAACGTCGCTTCGATTGTCGCGCTCGGCCGTGCTGCGGAGCTTGCCTCGACGGCGGGGCGCGACGGCGTGCTCGACGCGGTGCGGGTAAAGCGTGATCGCCTCGAGAGCGCGCTGCTCGAGGTCGTTCCCGGCCTCGAGGTGAATGGCACTGCGGCGCGCGTCGCGAACACCGCCAACCTCCATTTTCCCGGGATCGAAGGCGGCGCTCTCTTGCTGTTACTCGACAAGCACCAGCTCGCGGCGAGCGCGGGCTCGGCCTGCCACAGCGGCTCCACGCACGCTTCGCACGTGCTGGCCGCGATGGGTCTGAGCACCGACCGCGGGCGCGGCAGCCTGCGATTTTCATTGAGCCGCCTGACCACCGACGAGGACATCGATCGCGCGCTCGAAATCATTCCCTGCGCGCTCGCACGCCTGCACGCGGCCACCGCAGCGGGGCCTGTGGTCGTGCGGTAGGGACATTTTGCCGAAACGTCCCAAATATCGCGACTGAGACATTCGTAGGGCTAGCGACGCGCATGGAGTTTGATCGCGGCCGGTTGCTGATCCATCGCGCAAGCGCCGAACGTTTCGGCGAAACGTTCCTACCAGCCTTCGAGCCTCAGTTTCTGTTTTCGACTTTTGCGTTCTCGAACTTTCTTCGAGTTTCAAATTTCGAGTTTTGAATTTTCCGCTACGGCTTTCGCCTGAGCTGTAGGCTCCACTCCGGACCGCCGGCGATTTTGTGCGCCTCTGCGAAATTGCCCATGTTGATGGCGAGGGCGACCTCGAGCTGGCTGTTGATAAAGATCATGGGCTTGCCTTCCGGCACATCGCCAAAGCTCTTCACGAACGGCGCCTCGATTTCGCAGACCGGTTTTCCGTCCTGCGAGATTTTTACGAGGAAGACATCACCGTATTTTGGCTTGAGCGAATCGAAGAGGTCCTTCCCGATGTCGCTCCAGACGTTGCCGTATTGAAGATCCAACACCGGCACGCCGCCGATCAGCGCGCCATCCTTTTCGAGCCGGGGTTTTTCATGCGGCAGGCGAAACACCTCCGCCGCGCGCGCGGGCCCGACGTCCTCGAACTTCAACTTCCCGGTCGCCAGTCTCGCGCCGACATACGCGAATATATCGCGCCCGTGAAACGTGTGCGACGCCTCCGAGCCCTTTAGCCGCTGCTTTGATTCATCGATGTCGCGCACCGCGGCGATGCCCATCTTCTCTGCCACGAGCGTAAAGAGGCCGTTGTCGGGACCGACGAAATAGTGACCGGTCTTGCTGCGTACGACGACTGACTTCCGCTCGGTGCCGACACCGGGATCGACCACCGTGACGAACACAGAGCCGGCGGGCCAGTACGGCGCGGCTTGGCTCAGGCGATACGCGCCCTGCCAGATGCTGTACGGCGGAATTTCATGGGTCAGATCGTAGGAGTGCACGCCGGGGTCCACGCCAAATGCCACGCCCTTCATCGCGGAAACCGCGCCATCCTTCACACCGAAATCGGTCATGAACACGAGGGCCGACGGCGGTGCGGCCGGGGCGGATAGCGGGGCGAGGATGGACGCGGCGGCGAGGACGACGAGGTGGCGCATAATGGTTCGTTGAAACGATGGAAACGGAATCCGCGTGGGACACTTTCTCTCTTCGGGCCGTCGACGGTCGACTCTCGTCCTTCGACTCGTCTCACCCCCGCTTCGGCAGGAACAAATCCCAATCTCGAATGCCGAGAGAATTGCGCAGGGCGAAAGTCACCGGCATCTCCGGCGGCGGCTTGGGCGTGTTGAGCAGCGAAAGACCGGCCTCGTGCGGGAGGCGGTCGCCTTTGCGGCCATTGATGATCTTTGCGGCCCAGACGCAGTTTTCCCACGAGGTGTTGCCGCCTCGCGAACGGGGGAGCACATGGTCGATACTGCCTTCGCCCGGCGCGAGCGTTCGGCCCGTGTACTGGCAACGATTGCCATCCCGCTCGCGGATCGAGCGAGCGCTCAACTTGGGTCGCTTGCGCGGCACCTTGTCGTAGCGCGCGAGGACGAGCACTGTCGGCACGCGGATCAGTCGGCGGGGCGTACCGATGGCGGCGTCCCACTCGCGGATCGGAAGCTCGAGCCATTCCTCCCAGCGCACCGGCCGCATGCCCTGGTCCTCCGTGATGTCGAGACCGGTGGCATTGTCGGCTGCCATCTGGCAGAACGCCTCGGCCGGCGACCGGATGTTGATCGCCTGCCAGTTGCGATTCAGGACCAGGACGACGGGACGATCGAGGATGCCGTGCAGCGCGGCGAGATGGTGCGCCGGTGCCGGCGACCCGTTATGAACACGTTCTCTTTCCATCGTGGCGACCCGGACGACACCCGCCGAGCCCGCGGGCCTTGCGCCCCGGGACCGACGCGGTCTGGACCGGTCGGACGTTGTGTTACCACTACTCCCCGATCCTGACAAGGGGCGGAAAGGGCGCGCGACGTCCGTTCTCGACTTTTGCGGCCCGAACTTCGACCCTGCGTCACCCATGGAATCTTCGCTTTTCAATCACCCGCCGAAACGCGCAAAAATCGTCGCCACGCTGGGCCCGGCCAGCGATAGCGAGCAGGTCCTCCGCGACATGATCCGCGCGGGCCTCAACGTCGTACGGATCAACTTCTCGCATGCCAAACCGGAGGCGACTCTAGCGACGATTGGCCGCGTGCGCGCGGCGGCGGACGCGTTGGGTGTGCCCATCGCGCTGATGGGCGACCTGCGCGGACCGCGCATCCGCGTCGGCGAAATGAAAGACGGCCAGATCGAAATTCCGACCGGCAGTTCGGTGGTGCTCACGGCGGAACCGGTCATCGGAACCCCCGGGCGTATTTCCGTTTCGTTCGCCGGGCTCGCGGGCGACGTGCGGCTCGGGGAGCGTGTGTTGCTGGACGATGGCAACCTGATTCTCGCGGTCGAGGCCGTGAATGCAGCGGGCGAGGTTTCTTGCCTCGTCACGCGCGGCGGCATCCTCTCCAGCCGGCGCGGCATCAATCTGCCGGGGCAGCGCGTCAGCCTGCCTGCGCTCACCGAGAAGGACTTGATCGACGTCGACTTCGCCGTCGCGCACGGCCTGGATTTCCTGGCGCTGTCCTTCGTGCAATGCGCAGCCGACATCCGCCTCCTGAAGGAGCAACTGAAGGAGCGGAACGCGGACATTCCGATCATCGCGAAGATTGAAACGAAGGCAGCGCTCGACGACATCGAGGAGATCGCCGACGAGGCCTTTGGCGTAATGGTGGCGCGTGGGGATCTGGCCTTGGAATTGAGCGCGCAGGACGTGCCCATTGCGCAAAAGCGCATCATCGCGGCCTGTCGCCGCCGCGCTCGACCGGTCATCACCGCGACCCAAATGCTCGAGTCGATGACGAATTCACCCAAGCCCACCCGCGCGGAGGCGGCCGATGTGGCCAACGCGGTTTTTGATGGGACCGATGCGCTGATGCTCTCGGGTGAGTCGGCGATCGGCAAATACCCGGTCGAGGCCATCGCTACGATGTCGGCCATCGCGCACCGCGCCGAGCAGGCCTGGATGAACGGCGAGATTCCGCCACCGCCCGACTTACCGCTGTCCGGCTCCATGGAGGATGTGGTGGCGCATGCGGCCACCATGATGTCCCAATCACTCCGCACGAGCGCCACCGTGGCCTACACGATGTCGGGCTCCACCCCTCGGCGTGTGGCCTCGCACCGCCCGCCTTGTCCGATCCTTGCGCTCTGCACGGAACCGGCCATCCGCCGGCGGCTCGCCCTCACCTGGGGAGTCGAGAGCGCCCTGGTCGAACGCATTCGCGGCACGGCCCACATGACCCAGCTGGCCTGCGAGCATTCGGTGGCGAATCTCGAGCTGTCGGCGGGGGACCTCATCACGATTGTCGCCGGCACGCCCTATCACATCAGCGGCACCACAAACCTGATCAAGATCGAGAAAATCCCGGAAACCTTGGCGGGTTCTGCGCGCGGCGAAGCGGAGGACTGATGATTTATGCTTGAGGTAACCTATTTATTGTAAACATGTTATGAATAAATGAGATTCGCGATGCGAACTCAAGTCGAAACCTTTGGGAGTGAATCGGGTATTCGTAAGTAGGCGGGGCAGATTTCCTGCTTCTTTCCCTGAGATATTCCTTGCCACTCCGCCCCGTTTCTCATCCAATCCCCATGCCGAATATGACCGCGTCGCACCCTTCCCTTTTTCGCTCGCTTGCGGGCGCCCTGTTTCTCGCCTCCGTCGCGGCCCTTTCCGCCCAGTCGGTCGTCACCGAACCCGTCGGGTTCACGACGTTGACCGTGGCTGCGAAGCCGCCCGCCGCCCGCGGGTTTACGTACGTCGCGCTCAACATGTTTCGTCCGACCGCGTACCGCTCGGTTGTCCCGGCGGTCTCAGCGCCCGGATCGAGCACGGTGTTGACCTTTGCGGCGAGTTCGTTCACGGCGGGCCAGTTTGCCACCGGCACGGCGCCGAATTACTCGCATTTCATTGAGATCACGAACGGCACAGGTGCCGGCGTCCTCTCGGACATCTCGGCTTGCACGACGAACACCATTACTTTGACGGAAGATATCAGCGCCATGATTACGGCGGGGACGACGTCGGTACGTGTGCGACCGCACTGGACTTTCGCCACCGCCTTCGGGGCGAACAATTCGGCGGGATTTCAGGGATCGAACACGCCCACGAATGCGGACGCCCTTTCCCTGCTAAATGGTGCAACCGGGGTATTTACCAGCTACTTCTACAGTACGACTAATAGTCGCTGGCAGCGGGGAGGTGTCGATGCGAGCAACGACATCATTCGGCCCGACCAGTGCCTTCAGGTGGAGAGAAAGGTGACCTCAGCCGTTAACTTTACGTTAGTCGGGGAGGTAAAACTTGGCCCGACCGAAATTATGATCCAAGGCGGCGTGTCGCCGCAGAATTTCAACCTGGCATCCAACCCATATCCATTGAATTCTGTCACGCTCGCGGCTTCCGGACTTTTTACCGGAAATCCAGCGACAGGGGTAGTGGGATCCAATACGGCTACCAACGCCGATACGTTGGGGATTTTGAATCCTGCCACCGGACTGATTACGAACTACTTTTACAGTACCACCAATAACCGGTGGCAGACCGGTGGCGCCGATGCTTCCGCGGTCGTGATTCCCGAGGGTGCTGGCGTGTTAATCACGCGGAAACAGGGTCGGGTTGGATTTTCTTGGATCGTTCCGCAACCCGCGATGAACCTTTGATCTCTCCTTCTGGACACGAACAAATATTTAGCATGAAAAAAATCCTTCCTACTGCGCTTTGCATCTTGGTTAGCTTGATTGGAGCCCAGAAATCTGAAGCCGAGCAGGTGGATTTTGGGGCGATCGGCAACTTTATTCGGCTCAATAACAACACCCTTGTGCCAAATGGTGACATTGTGATGCTTGGTTCGTTTCCAACTGGATTCGACTTCACAGTGAATACTACTTTTGCGCAGCTTAGCGCAGCCTTTACTCTGTACGGAACAACCGTAATCGGCGATGCAGGGAGTGGCTTTACCCCAGGCGAATTCTTCAGCTCGGCTGGGCCGGTTTTGCCTGGAGTCGCGGGAGACCGACTGTACATCTGGATGTTTAATTCTGCCGTCCCCGCGAACGCGACGCAGTGGGCTATTATTTCCAATCCGGCTGCTGCTTGGACACGTCCCGTTTCTGGACTGACTTTGAACAGCATCGATGCCTCGGATACCGGCACCTTTGTTCCGATTGGGGCACTGGGCTCCATTAATGGGGGCACTTTTGATATTAGGCTCGGCATTGTCGTTATCCCGGAGCCGTCCGTCATGCTCCTCGGAGGTCTCGGCCTCGGAATGATGGCACTCCGGGCACGCCGCGCGCGCCCGATTTAATATTTCGCACGCACAACTCACCTGCCTTCCTATCATAAGGGCGACCTGAAATGGTCGCCCTTTTCCTCTGGTGCCGACAAAGCGACGATCCTTATGTGTGGCTTGATTAGCGAGCTCGCAGGCGATCGTCACGGTCAACGAACAACCGACGCAGCGGCAGAATAACGGATATTTCTACGTTGGCGTCGATGCTTCGAATCGCTCGGTTGGCGGTCCGGTTGCCGTAAATATCAACGCCGTGGTTCCCGGCCGTTCGCCCGCGGGGACGAACGTAATGTCATCGCAATCGAAAATACAAAGGAAAATACAAAGGGACAGGTCTTTTGTAAAAAAAACTTGACCGTGGCGAGGGAATTCGTTTCCTTCGTCCATGCGGCTGCCTCGCCTGAAAGCCCCCGCGGATTTGCCCGTGGCGTACTACCACTGTGTCTCCAGAGTCGTGAACCGGGATTTCGTTCTCGGGAATGTCGAGCGAGAGAAGTTCGTCGATCTGCTGCGACAGCATGAGGTGTTCTGCCAAGTTCGAGTCATCACCTACTGTGTGATGAGCAATCACTTTCACGTTTTGCTGGAGGTGCCTCAGCGGCCCGTGAATCCGGAACTTTCCGATGCGGACCTGCTCCAGCGCCTCAAAGCCATCTACAGCCCGATGCAACTGGCCGAGGTTCGCAGCCAGCTCTCTATCTTCCGCACCAACGGCGAGGACGCGGCCGCAGAGACATACAAGCAAACGTACCTCGACCGCATGTGGGACGTCAGTGCCTTCATGAAGGTGGTCAAACAACGCTTCAGCCAGTGGTTTAACCGGGTCCACAAACGGAAGGGCACGCTCTGGGAGGAGCGCTTCAAAAGCGTGCTGGTGGAAGGAGCGGGCGAAGCCCTATGGGCGATGGCGGCGTACATCGATCTGAATCCGGTGCGCGCCGGCCTGGTGGCGGACCCCAAGGACTACCGCTGGTGCGGCTATGCCGAGGCGACGGCGGGGCGCAAGGCGGCTCAGGACGGCCTGCGCGTGGTGGTGCAGGCGCAGGCGGAGCAGACCGTGGCGCCGGCGCAAGAGGTGCTGAACTTATACCGCAGCCTGCTCTTTGTGGCAGGGGAAGAGGAAGGGCTCGATGTGGAGACCCGGCGCGCGATGCGACGGGGTTTCAGTCGAGAGCAAATCGACGCGACACTACGGGCGGGCGGGCGATTGACCTGGGGACAAATGCTGCGTTGCCGGGTACGATATTTTTCTGACGGGGTGGCGTTGGGTACGCGTGAATTTGTGGATCAAATTTTTCAGACGGCGCGACATCGTTTTTCGATCGAACGAACGACTGGGGCACGCCCCCTGCGCCGGTTGGAGGCGAGTGGTCTGCGCACATTGCGTGATCTGCGCGTGCAACCGGTCGGATAAGTCCAACCAACGCCGGAGTGGCCACCATCCCGTTGAAGGCAGGAGGTTCGCGCCGCCGCCGCCGCGGCGGTCTATCTCTACTTCGAATTAACCGGGGTCGGGCCGACCGACTACCATCGCCTGGCGGCGTTGCCACGGCCCGATTGACGAAAGCGACGAGGACTCAGAAGGACGACGACTCAAAGAATCCGGCCGTATGGAGGTTTTGGCGAGTTGGCAGATTCAGGTGAGTTGGGCGACGGGCGGCGCTTGGCTAGGACGCAAAAAAAGCCGCCGAATTTCTCCGGCGGCTTTCTGTGATTGATGGCGGCGCGGGCGGCTAGAACGAATAGCGCAGGCCGAACTGCATCTGCCAGCGAGAGTCGATGTTCGCCACGCCGTTCGGGACGGAGAGCTCACCATTGCCCGGAGTGTAGCTGTAGACTGTTTTTACTCTGTTGCCGTCCGTCGGGTCCGTGCCCGTTCCGACATAGCCAGCCAGGCCGGGTGTGCCAAAAACACTGCCGCCATAGGTCTTGATGGTTCCGGATCGAGAGTTCAGTAGGTTTGGAAGATTCAGGATGTCATAGTAAAACTCCAGATGCCCCTTATACGGCACCGGAATGTTCTGCGTAAACCGTAGGTCAATACGGGTGATGAACGGATTCGTCCCACCGAAACGGGGAAGAATGCGCCCCCGATTGGCGCGCAGGAAAGGATTGCGCGAGATCAGGTCGTAGAACGCGGCCTCGTTCACGGCATTCGGGACGATCACGCCGGCGGCATTGATCGTGCCCACACGGACCTGGTTGGTGCCGGTGGGCACGTAGCTCAGATCGTTGCTGAACTGGTTGTCGCCGTTCGCATCATTGGTGAACACGAAGGTGTAGGGCGTGCCGCTGCGGCGTTCGAGAAACAGGCCAACCGTGGTTTCCCATTTCCTCTTGATCGCGAACTGATAGTCCAAAGCGGCGATCCAGCGATGGCGCGTCTCAAAGAACGACCGGCCGAGACCTGCGTTGTTGGGATTTCCGCTGATGGGATTAAACTCATAGTTCGAAACTGCGACGCTGGAACTGGCATCGTTCACCGTATTGGCGCGGCTGTAGATGTACGCCGTCTTGAAGTAGAAACCGCTCTTGGTCCGCGGCATTTCAAGAGTGATCGCGCCACTGTAGGAATCACCCTTTGAGGTGTTGCTCATCAGGATGACGCTCGTGTAGTTCAGACGCCGGTCCCCAGCCGGGAGGCCGTTGGGATTGGCCGCCGTTCGCAGATTCCGATTCCCGAAGACCGGTCGACCGTCCTGCAAGGTTCCGATTTGGTCCGTTAAATTCAAGTTCTGGAACTGCACGGCCTCAAGCGCTTTCGTCCCAATGGCTTCAAGAGTCAGCACAAAGCCGAAGGGCAGCCGTTGATCGATCGCGAAGTTGCCACGCAGATTCTGCGGGAAAACAAAGTTGTTGCTCGCGATGGCAATGGCCGTGGTTCGCACCGCGCTCAGGGAATTCTGGCCAGCGATTGGTTGGTTGAATGGATCCGGGACAAAGAATCGGGGATCGCGCAGCGAGGAGTTTGCCGGCGGCGCGAGGTTCACGTCGATGCGCGAGATGTCGACCCCCGTGTTACTGAATTGATTGGAAAGAAACACGCGCGGCGTGGTGCCGTTGAACACGCCAATTCCACCGCGAAAGACGGTGCCCATCTGATACCAGGGTTTGGCTGGGGCCGGGAGGCGCACACCCGTCTTCGGATCGACCGAATCGTTGATGTTCTCGGTGCTCGTGAAATCCGTTCCGAATACGTTCCAGTTAAAGCCGAAACGTGGCGAAATGATGACCTTGCTGTCCGGGAGTTGGCTCGTCTTCAGTCCGTAATCCTGGAAAAACTGAGGATTGTACAGGGGAGTGCTGCTGTAGAGCGGTACATCCATTCGCACGCCGAACTGAAGCGTTACGCGTGGCGTCACTTTCCACTCGTCCTGAAGGTACGCGCCCACACTGAAATAATCGAACTCTGCGAGGGGTGCCGCAACGCCCGGAATGTTTGAATAGCTGTGGCGATAGCGGCTGGCCAGACCCGCTTGGAAGTTTTCAATTCCGGTTCTCGCCGGAATCGCCGGAGGGGAGTTGCCGGGCCCCGCCGGAATTAACGGGGAACTTGCAAAATCGTAGGTGCCGAAAGCGTCCTGGATGAAAAGATTGCGGAACGCGTAATGGTCGACGCCCACACCACCTCCGATCGTATGATTGCCAATGTAGTAGCTGGCGTTGAAGACGGACTCGATGATGTCCTGATCGAGCGCATTTTCCTGCGAGCTGCGCTCCACGCCGAAGTTAATCCGGTTGCCATTCGATACCTGCACACCATTGATGTACGGGAATGGAGTGCTGACCGTGCGCTCGGTCTTCAGTGTGTTGTAGGCGACGCGCGCCTCGGTGGTGAAGGTCGGTGTCCACGTGCTGAAGAGTTGCCCTACGTATGAATTGGATCGGAAAGGACGGTCGAATTGGAGGCCGGTAAGCGCAAAATTGTTGGAGTTGCGGGTGATGCCGTCGGTATAATCCGCGTTTACGTACTTGTAGGTTAAGGTGAGTTTCTGGCCCTTGGTGATGTTCCAGTCCAGTTTCGCCGTGATCTTGTCATCGTTGACGTTGTCCAGAATCGCACCGGCGGTTCCGGGGTTGTAACCATACCTGGTGGTGCTGATACTGATGACCTGATCAAACTGAGCCTGGGTGGCTGGGAAAGTGGTGCTGGCGCCAATAGAACCGAGCTGCGGCTCCTTGCGCCGCTTGCTCTCGCCGAGGATGAAGAAGAAGAGCGTATCCTTGATAATAGGCCCCCCGAGACGGGCGCCGTAGGTGTATTCCTCAAAATTATAGAGGGACGGGGAGATGGGCTGATCGACGCCCTGGCGAAATTTTCCAATCAAATTTGCGCTGCGGTAGAAACCGTAGATCGACCCCGTAAAGGTGTTGGTCCCGCTGCGGGTGATCGCGTCAATCGAACCACCGGTGAAGCCGCTGTATTTTAAATCGTAAGGCGCCACGTTAACGCGAAACGTCTCCACGGCATCGAGCGAAATAGGCTCCGCCCGATCAGTTAGGACGCCGCTGGCCGAAAGGCCAAAGGCGTCATTGATCGTCGCTCCGTCGACGGTGATGTTGTTAAAGCGATTGTTGGTGCCAGCGACGCTGCCGCCGACGACCTGCGGGGTCAGACGGGTGAAATCCTGCAGACTCCGGGAAATCGACGGCAGCTTGTCGATCTGCTGCCGGAGAACCGTCGTAGCCGGACCGGCGCGCGTGGGGGAGAAAATTTCGTCGTCGATCTGCGATGCCTCGACGATGACGCGTCCGGGTTCCCCGGCGGTGACCGGCCCGACGGCGGACGTGGCGGCGGGTTGCGCCGGCGAAATGCGGATGTCGACCTGGGTGACCTGGCCGATGTCCGCGTATACATTCGTGATGCGTTTTGCGTCACCGCCGCTGGTCGCCGTGACGGAGTACGGGCCGCCGACGCGGACGTTGTTCAAATTGAAGAGACCGTTTGACCGGGTGATGGTGTTATAACTCGTCCCAGAGGGCGTATGAATGGCGACGACCTGGGCTCCGACCACCGGTCTGCCGGCTGTGTCCGTCAGGGTTCCCTGCAGGGCAGACGAGGTGACGCCTTGGGCATAAAGTCCCGAGGTCGAGGTGAATGCTAGAGCGGCACCGAAGGCCGCGCTCATTAGTGAGCGGATGAAATTCCTCATGATAACGGTTGGATGGACTGAGGTTGGCGGTGAGTTTCCCGAATTAATTTTGAACGTCGCAGTTAGATTGGCGTCTATGACGAGTTGGACATCGCTCGCTTAACGCCGACGAATGTGACGATTAGCGGTCGGGGGGAGTCACGGCAAGCGCGAAAGCTCCACATTTGAAGATCTTTTCGTGACACGGGGAATTGGTGCGAGTAAGCAACCTTGGCTGATTGCGACCGGCCGGATTTGGCGTTAAGAGGGCGGTCCATGCGCGTCTTCTTTTCTGCTCCCCGGCTGGCCTACTTCGGGTTGATTTTTCTCCTCGCGTTGGCCTCCGCTTCGGTGCCGGCCGCGTTCGCGCAGAAGCCGAAATCGCCCTCCGCTCCGCCGGCACCCGCACTGGTAAGTTCGCCCCGGATCGATTTCGCCGAATACACCCTGCCGAACGGCCTGCACGTGATCCTGCACCAGGACCGCTCGCTGCCGGTCGTCGCGAGCTACGTGCTGTATCATGTAGGCAGCAAGGACGAGCGGGCCGACCGCACCGGCTTCGCTCATTTCTTCGAGCACCTCATGTTTGAGGGCAGCGACAACATTCCGCGGGGCCAGATCGACAAACTCGTATCCGGGGCCGGTGGAAACCTGAATGCCTCCACCTCATTCGACCAGACGGACTACTTTTTGAATCTTCCGTCGAACCAGCTGAAGCTCGCGCTCTGGATCGAAAGCGAACGAATGCTGCACGCCAAGGTCGACGAGACGGGAGTCGAGACGCAGCGGCAGGTCGTGAAGGAGGAGCGGCGACTGCGCTACGACAACCAGCCGTACGGCAGCTTGTTCGAGGAGCTGGCCAAGATGGTCTTTGGCGGCACGAACTACGCCTGGACCCCGATCGGATCCACGCAGTACATCGACCAGGCCAAGATCGACGAGTTTCGCGAGTTCTACAAAACGTATTACGTGCCCAACAACGCGACGCTGGCACTCGCGGGGGATTTCGAGATTGACGAGGCCAAGAAATTGATCGCCGAATATTTTGGGCCGATTCCGCGCGGCGCGAATCCTCCGCGGCCCGTGGTCGACTTCAAGCCGCAGACCGACGCGAACAAAGTGGTGGTTCAAAAGGGCAACACGCCGCTGCCGGCGGCCCTGCACGCCTGGCGTGCGCCGAGGGAAACGGACCCGGATGCCTACGCGGTGGAAATGCTGGCGGACATTCTCGCGAGCGGGAAGAGTTCGCGGCTGTACCGGCGGTTGGTGGATCAGGAACAGGCGGCGGTGCAGGCGCAGGCGTTTCCGTTCATGTTCGAGCAGGGCGGGATGGTGGGGGTCTTCGCGGTGGGCAACCGTGGCGTCGCGCTCGACCAACTGGATCAACTGATGGACGAGGAAGTGCAGCGCGTGATTCGGGACGGCGTCACCGAGGAGGAATTGCAAAAGTCGCGCAACGCGAAGGAAGCGCAGCTGGCGGGCTCGTACGGCACAATGGCGAGCCGGGCGCGGGGCCTGGCGCGGTACCACCTGTTTTATGGCGACACGGACCTCGTGAACACGGAGATCAATAATTACCTCAAGGTCAGTCGCGCGGACATCCAGCGCGTGGCGAAGAAATATTTTACACCCGAAGGCCGGAACGTCCTGCATTACCCCGTGCCGAATGCCCCGACCCCCGCCGCCGCGACGGGGAAGTAGAGGGGGAGGGAACCACGAATTTTACACGAATGAACACGAATGGATGAGCGCGGAGAAAACATTTGATCAAACCGATGAGATTTTTCGCATTGTCGGCGCAGCAATGGAGGTCCACGGCGACTCGCATGGCGGGTTGCTCGAGCCGCCCTATCAGGACGCCCTCGAGATCGAGTTTGGCCTGCGAGGAATCCCTTTTGTACGGGAGGAATTACAACCGATTTTTTACAAGGGGACGAAACTCCGGAGTTGCTATCGGCCTGATTTCATCTGCTTCGATGGAATCGTCGTGGAACTTAAGGCGCTCGCCTCGATTGGTCCGATTGAGGAGGCGCAGCTTCTTAACTTTCTGCGCATCACGCGCCACCGCCGTGGCGTGCTGTTGAATTTCGGAACAAAGAGTCTTCAGCACAAGCGCTTCATCCTCGACCGGTCGACAAACCATCCCGAAGTCTCCTTCTGAAATTCGTGTTTGTTCGTGTAAAACTCGTGGTTCTTCTCCGCCTTATGAAAACGTCTCTGTTGGTTGTCGTGCTCTTGCTGCTTTCGAGTGCGCGATGCTTGTTTGCCGAGGTGGACCGGACCAAGCGGCCGGAGGCGGGGGTGGCGCCGGCGGCGTCGTTCCCCGAGTTCATCGAGAAAACCCTGCCCAATGGCCTCAAGATCTTCATCGTCGAAAGCAAACGCCAGCCGACCGTCACCCTCCGGCTGCTGATCAAGTCGGGCGACTTGTACGATGGCGACAAGACCGGTCTGGCCGGTCTCACCGCCTCGCTGCTCGACCGCGGAACCGCCAGCCGCAGCGCCCAGCAGTTCGCGCAGGAAGTCGATTTTCTTGGCGCCCGTTTTGGGGCGGGCGCCGATGAGGATTCGACCTCAATTTCGATTTCCGGCCTCGCAAAATATCTACCCAAGCTGGTCGATCTCTTCGCTGACGCCGTCTTCCACCCGATCTTCCCTGCCGATGAGCTCGCAAAGGAAAAGAAAAAGGTGATGTCGGCCCTCGCTCGTGAAAAGCAGCAGCCGTCTGCCCTCGCGGGCAAGCTGCGCGACCGGCTCATTTTTGGGGCGCATCCGTACGGCGCGTTTGCCACCGAGACGACGGTGGGCGCGATTGCGCGCGATGACCTCGCGGGATTCCATGCGGCGCATTTCATGCCAAACCGCGCGACCCTCGCCGTGGTCGGTGACATCAAGGCCGCGACGGTGATGCCGTTGATCGAAAGAGCATTCGGGGATTGGAAGCCGGGCACGCCGCCGCCGGTTACGCTGCCGGAATTTCCGATTCAGGACCAGACGGCGGTGCATCTCGTGGATCGGCCCGGCTCAGTGCAATCGACGGTGATTGTCGCGGCGCCCGGCGTGGCGCGGAACAACCCGGATTTTCCGGAGTTGAGCGTGGTGAACTCGACATTGGGCGGCGGCTTTTCGGGGCGGCTCTTCCAGAATCTGCGCGAGAAGAATGGCTTCACCTACGGGGCGGGCTCGCGTTTTTCACCGCAGCTGTTGGGGGGGTTGTTTTCCGCGAGCACCGACGTGCGCAACGACGTCACGCAACCGGCCGTCACCGAAATTCTCAACGAGCTGAAGCGCATCCGAGAGCAGCCGATTGACGAGAAGGAACTCGCGATGCAACGCGATTACCTCGCGGGGAATTATCTGTTGAGCCTGGAGAGCCCGGGCACGACGGCGGCGCGCGTGCAGGAGATCGAATTCTACGGATTGCCGACGGATTACTACAAGGGCTACGCGCGGCGCGTGACCGCGGTCACGCCGGAGAAGGCGAGGGAGCTTGCGCAAAAATATCTGCGCGACGACAAACTCACGATCGTGGTGGTGGGGGAGGCGAAGGAGATCAAGCCGATGCTGGAGAAACTGGGACCGGTGACGGATTACAACACTGATCTGCTGCCTGTGGCGAAACCAGTCCCGGCGAAGCCCTGAAAAATCGTCGAAGGTCGAGGGTCGAAAGTCGAAGGCCAGAGCCAGCGAAGTCGGTTCCGGGGTTGGGCTTGCTTTCTCCGACCGTTTGCGAGGCAGGGTCTGCCGTCGTACAGGCTGCATTCGCGAATGTTAGCCTGATTGGGCTTTCGACCTTCGACTTTCGACGCACCCTCTCCATGAATTACAAAGACACACTCCGGCTGCCGAAGACGGACTTCCCGATGAAGGCCGACCTCGTGAAACGCGAGCCGGAGATTCTCAAGCGCTGGCAGGCGGAAGACGTTTACGGTCAGATTGAGAAGGCTCGGGCGGGACTGCCGACTTTCATCCTGCATGACGGGCCGCCCTTCGCGAACGGCGATGTGCACATGGGCACCGCCCTGAACAAGGTGCTCAAGGATATCGTCGTGAAATCACGCTCGATGTCCGGCTTGCGTGCGCCCTTTGTGCCGGGGTGGGATTGTCACGGCCTGCCGATCGAATTCAAGGTCGTGAAGGAGGCGCGCGGCCTCAGTCCGATTGAAGTACGGCAGAAATCCGAGGCGATGGCGCGCAAGTACATCGCCGTGCAGATGGGCCAATTCCAGCGTCTGGGTGTCTTCGGCGACTGGGCGAATCCGTACCTCACCTTGAATCCCGCCTACGAGGCGAATGTCCTCCGCGCGTTCGGCGTGCTGGTCGAAAAGGGGCTTGTCTATCAATCGAAGAAGCCCGTCTACTGGAGCACCGGTGCGCTGACGGCGCTCGCGGAAGCCGAGGTCGAGTACCAGGATCGCATCTCGCCGGCGATTTACGTGAAGTTCGCCGCGACCACGGGCAAGCTCGCCGAGCTTGGGGCGAAGGTGGTGATCTGGACGACCACGCCGTGGACGCTGCCGGCGAATCTGGGAATCACGCTGCACCCGGAATTCAAATACTCCGCGCGCCCGTGGCGCGATCCAAAATCCGGCGCGATTGAGACGCTGGTGGTCGCCGACGATCTGGCCGCGTCTTTTGCCCGGGAGACGGGCCTGGAGCCGGCGGGTGAGGCACGCTGGGGTTTTCAGGGCAAGGACCTGGAAAACGAAAAGGCGGGGCACCCGTTCCTGCATCGCGCGTCGTTGCTGATGGTCGGAGACCACGTCACGCTAGAGGCCGGCACCGGCTGCGTGCACACCGCGCCGGGACATGGGGCCGACGACTACGCGGTGGGACGGAAATATGGGCTCGCAATTCTCTCGCCGGTGGATGATCTGGGGCGCTTTACCGACGAGTGCGAAGTGCCGGAGCTGGTTGGCAAAAACGTCTTCGCGGCGAATCCGCGCATCATTGAAATCCTCAAGGAGCGCGGGGCGCTGGCCGGCGATGCGATCGATCATCACCACACCTACCCGCACTGCTGGCGTTCGAAGGTGCCGATCATTTTCCGGGCGGTGGAGCAGTTTTTCATCCGGCTTGACGACGAGAAAAATCACCTCCGCGAACGATCGCTCGCGGCGATCCGCGGGGTGCAATGGATCCCGGCCTGGGGCGAGAAACGCATTTCGGGCACGGTCGAATCGCGTCCCGACTGGTGCATTTCGCGGCAGCGCAGCTGGGGCGTGCCGCTGCCGGTGTTTTACCACGAAAGCGGCTCCCCGATCCTGCGCCCGGATTGGATCGAGCAGGTGGCGCAGCTCGTCGAGCAAAAGGGGACCAACGTTTGGTTCGACCCGAACGATCCGAGTCTGGCGCAGGCCCTGGCGCTTCCGCCGGGCACAACCCGGCGCAACGATACGCTCGACGTGTGGATCGATTCCGGGGTGAGCTGGCTCGCGGTGGTGGAAAAAATGATGGGTCACGACGGTCCGGCGGATCTCTACCTTGAGGCCACCGATCAGCATCGCGGCTGGTTCCAATCGTCGATGGTGATGTCCGTCGCCGTGCGCGAACGCGCGCCTTACAAAGCCTGTCTTACGCACGGGTTTGTGGTCGATGTCGATACACGCCGCAAGATTTCAAAGTCGGAGCAGGGCCAGTACGCAAAGCCGACGAACGCCGAATATTATTACGAAAAATACGGCGCCGACATCGTGCGCCTTTGGGTGAGCAGCACGGATTTCACCGATGAAGTGCCCTTCGGCGAGGAGACCTTCAGCCGACTGACGGATACCTACCGGCGCATTCGCAACACGCTGCGCATCCTGCTGGGAAACCTGCATGAGTTCGATCCGGCGCGCGATGCCGTCGACGCGACTCATTTCACGTCCATCGATGCGTGGGTGATGCAGCGGCTGGGCGGGGTCGTTGCGACCTGTCGCGAGGCGTATGCGAACTACGAATTCCATCGCGTGTATCACACCATCAACCAATTCTGCGCTGTCGACTTGAGCGCGCTCTACGTCGATATCACGAAGGATCGCATGTACTGCGACCGCGTGGCCTCGCCGCGGCGCCGGGCGACACAGACCGTGATGCACCGGGTGCTGGACGCGCTGTGCCGGCTGCTCGCGCCCGTGCTCGCCTTCACCGCCGAGGAGGCGTGGGGCCACTTCGGGGGCAAGTCGTCGATTCACATTGAGACGTTTCCGGAAGCCGCGGCGTGCCGCCTTCCTCAGGGCGAAGCGGCGGCGGCCTTCATCGAGAAACTCATGCCTTTGCGGGAGAAGATCGGGCAGGCCATTGAACCCGCGCGGCAGGCGAAACAGATCGGCAGTTCCCTCGAGGCCGAGGTGGTGCTCGAGATTGCGGATGCAGCGCTGCTCGCCGAGCTGCAGGGACGTGAAGCGGAGCTCGAGGAGTTTTTCATCCTCAGTTCGCTGACACTGCGGCCCGGGCCGGAGACGAAGGCCACGCAGACGCCCAGCGAGGCGAAGAAGTGC
Organism: Verrucomicrobiota bacterium; assembly: GCA_031370675.1. Classification (GTDB taxonomy): domain Bacteria; phylum Verrucomicrobiota; class Verrucomicrobiia; order Chthoniobacterales; family SZAS-18; genus SZAS-18. The sequence continues at coordinate 7,116 of JANMQT010000008.1, read as the reverse complement.
GCGCGGTGCTGGCGCCGGCGGCGGACCGTGGGCCTCAGCCTTGCCCAGCCCGAGCTTTGCGATCGTTGCGTCGACGCCGTGCCCGCGTGAAGCGAAGGTCTCGGGCGTGCGGCCAGGCCCGCGCCCCTAGCGTGGCGCCTTGGTTGAAGCAATGGTTTCGTTCAAGCCGGTGGCGAGTTCCTTCAACCGGGGTAAATCGGCCTGCTGCAATCCGTCGCGGAGCAGCGCCTCCATGGACTTGAGGTCTTGTGCGATCCGTTGCAACAGGGGCGTGCCGCGCTTCCCGGCGAGTCCCGACTCGTCGAGCCGCGTGATGAAATAATCCAACAGATCGGGCCGGAGAAGTTTCGCGGCCCGTTGCGGCGTGTAGTCCGCCTGCACCGCGGCGGTCGAAGCCTCGAGCCCGCGCAACCAGCCGCCGAGCGCGATGAAATGCGCAATTTCCTCGTCCCGCAAGCGGACGAGTCCCGCCTCGACTTCGTGCTGGGCGCCGACGAGTTCCTTTCGCAGGGCATCCCATTTCCGGCGTTCGGCCAGTTCGCGGACGCTCTGGCTGCGGCGGAGCATTTCCTCGTCGACGCCAAGGGCGCGGGCCTGTTTGAGCAAGGCGCGGCCAAGATTGGTGAAGCCCTCGGAGACCTGGTTTTCCGCCATGATCAGGCCGTCGGCCACGAGGGCTCCGAAATTCATCGCGAGCTGGAAGCGGTTCGAATAGTTCGCTTCGAGCCGCGCGCGATCGAAGGCGTTGGGCGGCAGGCTGGGACGGAGAAACGCCAGGTCGTCGATGATTTTCCCGAGCGAAGGCGCGGTGTAGGCGTTCACGCCCATCTCCTCGCGGACGTGCGGATCATCGACCAAATCGGCCGGGACGCCCGCGCCAAGGGCCAGGGGTACGACGGCGAACGCGGCGAAAATCTTTCGGAAGAGGCTCAAGGGAATAAAATGGGCTATCGTGGTTCCAACAATTGGTTGAGGCCGCGATTGGACGTCGAGGGAAGTGGATTTCATCAAGAGATTCCGCCCGGTGGCGGTCGCGTTAGTCCAACCTGATACTTGACCAGTTTGCGCCATCACTCAAATTCCGAGTCCCACGCGCGTGCCGAATTTTCGGGCCCGTGCTCTGCGGCGACCTCCTATGCACAGCGGTGAACTCACTCCTCTTGGGTTGGTCTGGGGCATCGCCTACGGGGCCTTGACGCTGGTGTTTCTGGTCTTCGGCCTGCACCGGCTCTGGATCACTTATCTCTACCGGCGGCACCGCCGGGAGCCGGCGGTCGCCACCGGCCATTTCGCAAGACTGCCGGTCGTCACCGTGCAGTTGCCGATCTTCAACGAAGTTTATGTGGCGACCCGCCTGCTCGAGGCCGTAGCGGCGTTGGACTACCCGCGTGACCGCCTCGAGATTCAGGTGCTGGATGACTCGACCGATGAAACGCGCGAGTTGCTGGCTGCATGCGTGTCGTCGCTGCAACGGGAGGGCTTCGACGTCCAACTGATTCACCGCGCGCATCGGTCGGGTTACAAAGCCGGGGCGCTGGCGAATGGAATGCAACAGGCGCGGGGCGAGCTGTTCCTGATTCTCGACGCCGATTTCCTGCCCACGCCGGATCTGTTGCAGCGCACCGTGCATTTCTTCACGGACGAGAAGGTGGGCATGGTGCAGTCGCGCTGGGGTCACCTGAACCGGGACACCTCATGGTTGACCCGGGCGCAGGCGGTGCTGCTCGACGGTCACTTGCTCCTGGAGCAGACAGCGCGGAGCCGCAGCGGCTGTTTTTTCAATTTCAATGGCACGGCCGGGCTCTGGCGGCGGCGGGCGATCGAGGAGGCGGGCGGCTGGCAGCACGACACCCTGACTGAGGATCTGGATTTGAGTTACCGCGCGCAACTGGCGGGTTGGCGCTTCGTGTTCCTGCCGGATCTCGTCACGCCCGCGGAGTTGCCGCCGAGCATGGCCGCCTTCAAGAGCCAGCAACACCGCTGGACCAAGGGATCGATCCAGACGTGCCTGAAATTGTTGCCCCGGGTCTGGCAGAGCCAGTTGTCGTGGCGGATCAAGCTCGAGGCGATCATTCATCTGACGTCGAATTTCTCCTATCTGGCGCTGGCGTTGCTGTGCCTGCTGATCCCACCCGCGCTGGGCGCCGAGCAGAATTGGGTGCGCTTTTTTCTCGTCGATGTGCCGGTCTTTCTGGGCACGACCGCGTCCGTCGCGATTTTCTACCTGGCGGCGCAGCGGGTGCTGCGGCCCGGGCAATGGTGGCGGGAGATTTGGTTCCTGCCCTGGGTGCTGGCGGTGGGCATCGGCCTTTCCGTCAACAACGCGAAGGCCGTGATCGAAGCGCTCGTCGGCCACGAGACCGGCTTCGCGCGCACGCCGAAGTTCGCGGGCTCCAGGGCCGCGCGGCGGCGTTACCGGTTGAGTGGCAACGTGCTTCTACCATGCTTGGAGCTGGCCCTCGCGAGCTACTTTGGTGTCTTGATTCACTTTGCCCTGAAGGTCGGCTGCTATCCCCCGCTGCCGTTTCTCGCCCTTTTCTGCCTGGGATTTGCGTCCGCCGCACTCGGAACTTTGGGGCCGCAGATCGCGGATTGGATTGCATCTCGGGTCCGTCGAAACGTCGAAATTGCGCCGGCGACCTGATTTCGCTTTTGGGAATGAGGACTTGAAATTTTTCCCAGTTGGGACATATCATTGCGCCCGTTTCCTGCTTCAAAGACGATGCTTTTCTCTGTCCGCGCCCTCGCTGCCGTACTTGCCCTCGCCTGCGGACTCAGTGGCTGCACGACCTCGGGCAGCGCGGTCGCAGACAGTCGCAACCAGGTCATTATCAGCGTGCGCGATCAGCGTCTGACCGTGGTCAAGGCTGATCGCACGCGGGAGACGTTCGCGATTTCGACCTCAAAATTTGGTCTCGGGGATCAACCGCGGAGTTATGCGACCCCGCTGGGCAAGATGGAAATCGCCGGGAAGATTGGCGCGGGAGCGCCAGCCGGCACCGTTTTCCGGGGCCGAATTCGCACCGGTGAAATCGTGCCCGAAAATGCCCCGGGCCGCGACCCCATCGTCACGCGAATCCTGCGCCTGCGCGGACTCGAGGGGCAGAATTCCCGCGCTGCTTCCCGCGGCATTTACATCCACGGCACGCCCGAGGAAACCAAGATTGGCGAACCTGTCAGCTACGGTTGCATTCGCATGCGCTCCACCGATGTGATTCGACTGTTCGACCTCGTCGGAGTCGGCAGTCCGGTGATGATCCTGGATTCGCCCTTGAACCAGGCGGTGGCCGCCGTGACCCCGCCGCCACCCCCGCCGCCGACGCCCGTTCCGGCGGCCGGCACTCCCCCTACGTCGACCCCGGCGGACGAACCCGTCAAGGTCGCGGCACAAGCGCCAGCACTGCCGATTCCGGTGCAGCCGGCCTCGCGCGTGCTTTCGGGCGCGAAACGGGGCAGCGATGGCATCTGGGCGGGTGACCCGGAAAAGCTTCTCGGTGAATCGGCGACCCCCAAGAAAGCCGTGGCAAAACTGAAGGCAAAGCCGGTGCAACTCGCGCAGCGCGGGAAGACGCCTACGACCAAGGCGAGCCGGACCGAAGAGGGCGGGTCGCTTTAGGCCCCTTTGGCCGCGATCGTTTGACAGCGCGACCGATCGCCTCCACTCTTCGCCTCCCAAAATTTCCGATCCTCAAGCACCCTTCCCATGGCCAACACCAAATCCGCCGCCAAGCGCGCCCGCCAAATCAAAACCCGCACCCTGAACAACAGCCGGGTGGGCAGTCAGGTGAAGACGGCCAAGCGCAAGCTGCGTGATTTGATCCAGTCGGGCGACAAGGCCGGCGCTGCCGAGGCCTACAAGGAAGTTTCATCGGTCCTCGACCGCGCGGCCAAGCGCGGCGTGCTGCACAAGAACAACGCGAGCCGCAACAAGAGCCGCCTGCGCAAGGCGCTCAAAGGCCTGGCCGCCTGATTCGGAGCGAATCGCTTTTCAATTTTCAAGGCGCGGACCGCAAGGTTCGCGCCTTTTTGTTTGGCTGGGCAAGAGAAGAAGGAACCACGAATTTTACACTAATCTCTTCATGAGATGAGCCGGACACTGCTTCGGAGAAACAAGGCGTGTCTCCTTTGTGTCAAATTCGTGGTTCCTCCTCTGTCGCGGCCTTGGCTGACCCCGGGCGCTCGCGATAGGTCGCGGCGAACTTGGCGCGGAAGGCGGCGAACGATCCGTCCTCGATGGCGGTGCGAATCCGCGCGGCGAGACGCAGGTAGTAATGAAGGTTGTGCAGCGTGACGAGGCGGATGCCGAGAATTTCCTCCGCGCGGATCAGGTGGCGCACATACGCGAGGCTGAACTCGCGGCAGCAAGGGCATTCACAGCCGGCCTCGATCGGACCCTTCTCAAATTCGTACTGCTTGTTCCGGACATTGATCGTGCCCTCGTCGGTGAAGGCCGCGCCGTGCCGTGCCAGCCGCGTCGGCAACACGCAGTCGAACATGTCGATGCCGCGCGCCACCAGTTCCACGATTTGCGGCGGCGTGCCGAGTCCCATGCAGTAGCGCGGACGATCCTCCGGCAGGAACGGCACGCTGACTTCTGCGGCGCGCATCATTTCCGGGACCGGTTCGCCCACGCTCACGCCGCCCACCGCGTACCCGGCCCAGTCCATCGCGACCAGCGCGCGGGCGGATTCCTCGCGCAGATTGGCGAAGGTCGCCCCCTGCACGATGCCGAAATGAAGCTGGCCGGCCGGCGCGTTGCTCGAGGCCCAAGCGCGGCAGCGCTCCGCCCAGCGCAGGGTCAGCGCGAGGCTCTTGGCGGCATACTCGTGCTCACACGGATAGGGCGGGCATTCGTCGAAGGCCATGGCAATGTCGGCCCCGAGCGCCGCCTGGATTTCCATCGACGTTTCCGGGCCGATGAAAAGCGGGGAACCGTCGAGGTGACTTTGAAAATGCACCCCCTCCTCCTTGATTTGCCGAATCTTCGCAAGGGAGAAGACCTGGAAGCCGCCGCTGTCGGTGAGAATGGGCCCGTTCCAGCGCATGAATTCGTGCAGGCCACCGAAATGTCGGATCACCTCGAGACCGGGCCGGATGAAAAGATGATAGGTGTTGCCGAGGACGATTTGGGCACCCACGGCGCGCAGCTCATCGGGCCCGGCGCCCTTGACCGCGCCCTGCGTGCCGACAGGCATGAAAATGGGCGTCTGGATCGCCCCATGCGTCGTGCGCAATTCGCCGCGCCGCGCGCGCGAGGTGGCGTCGGTCATCAGGAGCGTAAACGGTTGGGACATGCGGCGGGGAAGGGACGCCGAATTTAGGCGCAATGCGGGCGAAGGCGAGTCGCAAGGTGGACCCCGGCCGGGAAGGCGTAAATGAGTGATGATTCGAGTGTAAAAATTACTTGCACGGGGCTGGAACCCGCCTAGTTTCTGCGCCCCTGCGGGAAGCGTCCGACGATTCCGCCGTTCTTTTTCAGAGCGGTAGCTTTGTCTTCAGCGCCCAGCCTCGCGCCCCCAATCTTCCGCCGAAAAAGACATGCCCACCATCAATCAATTGGTTCGCAAAGGACGCAAGAAGGTGACTTACAAGTCGAAGTCGCCCGCCTTGAAGAACTGCCCTCAGCGTCGCGGCGTGTGCACGCAGGTGATGACCCGCACCCCGAAGAAGCCTAACTCCGCGCTGCGCAAGGTGGCGAAGGTCCGCCTCACCAATGGTGTCGAAGTCATCGCCTACATCCCCGGCGAAGGTCATAATTTGCAGGAACACTCGATTGTCCTCGTCCGCGGCGGCCGCGTGAAGGATCTCCCGGGTGTCCGTTACCACATCGTCCGCGGCACGCTCGACTCGACCGGCGTCGACAAGCGCCGTCGCAGCCGCTCGAAGTACGGCGCCAAGCGCCCGAAGGCCGGTGGTGCGGCCGCCGCGCCCGCCAAGGGCAAGAAGTAAGGTCCCGCCCGCCCCAGCCATTACCGCCAACTCCGCCCTTTCCCATGTCCCGTCGTCGCCAGACCATTCATAAGACCGAGAAGCTCGATTCGCGCTACGCGAGCCCGCTCGTTTCGCGGTTGATCAGCACCGTCATGAAGGGCGGCAAGAAGTCGCTCGCGGAACGCATCGTCTACACCGCCATCGAAAAGAGCCGCGAGGGCTCGGACGCGGTCGACCCCCTCGAAATTTTGAACAAGGCCATCGAGAATACGAAACCGCGCCTCGAGGTGAAGTCCCGCCGGGTGGGCGGCGCCACCTACCAGGTGCCCGTGGAAATCGCGCCCGACCGCCAGCTCGCGCTCGCCATGCGGTGGATCGTGGGTTTTGCGGTGAAGCGCAAGGGCGGCCTGACCCGCGGGCTCGCCTCCGAGCTTAAGGAAGCCGCCGCCGGCCAGGGTAACGCGATCAAGAAGCGTGACGACACGCATCGCATGGCCCAAGCCAACCGCGCCTTCGCCCACTTCCGCTACTAGAGCGGCCTGTCCGCCGGCCGCAGTCCGCTGCGGCCGTCAGTTCTTTTTTCAACGCCAACTCCGAAGTCCCAGTCCTATGTCCGCCACCATGGAAGCCAACGCCGCGACGAAGAATCCGAATTCCCCGGATCGCGCGTTCCCGCTGGAGCGCACGCGCAACATCGGCATCGCGGCGCACATCGACGCCGGCAAGACGACGCTGACCGAGCGCATTCTTTTTTACACCGGCATGATCCACCGGATCGGCGAGGTGCATGATGGCAACACGGTGACCGACTGGATGGAGCAGGAGCGCGAGCGAGGCATCACGATCACCTCCGCGGCGACGACCTGCAGCTGGACGCAGCGTCCGGAAGAGGGCGTGTTCAAGCTGTACGACGGGATCAAGCAGCGCATCAACATCATCGACACCCCCGGCCACGTGGATTTCACGGCCGAGGTGGAGCGTTCGCTCCGCGTGCTCGACGGCGCCATCGGCGTGTTCTGCGCGGTGGCGGGCGTGCAGCCGCAATCCGAGACCGTCTGGCGGCAGATGACCAAGTACAACGTCCCGCGCATCGCGTTCGTCAACAAGATGGACCGGGTCGGCGCGAGCTTTGAAAACGCGATCAATGACATGCGCACCAAGCTGCATGCCAACGCGTGGCCGATT
>JANMQT010000324.1:0-1782 GCA_031370675.1 Verrucomicrobiota bacterium | reverse complement strand
CAAAACGCGACGCCGGTGAAATCCGGGCGTGCACGCATCAGGTCGAACTCGCTGGTCCACTTTTCCGCCGGCAGTTTCTTGTCGGATAGGATCAGAATCACCGGACTGCGGCTGTCCTTCTCGTCGACGAAGGCCGTTGCGGTCGTCAACGTCACGGGCACGCCGCCCTTGGGTAAAAAGGTGCCGGTCGCGGTGTTGTCTGGAAGGTCGGCCGCGCTGGCGCGCGGCGAGGGGCAGGCGAACCCGCAAATTAGTAAGAGGGCGAGCTGACGCGCGAATTTCATCGACCGAACCTAACGTTATCCAAGGAACAATATCGAGGCGAATGTGCAGGGCGTCGCTTGCGGATTCACACCGCCTCCGCCGCGAGGCGTGCGCGCAACTTTTCATCCGGCATCCGCCCCGCGCCAGCCTGCATGTTATCGCGCAAGTGAACGATGTTTGCCGTCGCTGGGATCGCGCAGGTGATTGCCGGATGCGAGATGATGAACTTGAGAAGAATCTGCGCCCAGCTTTCGCAATCGATCTCCGCGGCCCACGGTGGCAGCGGCCGGCTGCGCAAACGGCGGAACAAGTCGCCGCCGGCAAACGGCCGGTTCGCGATCACCGCCACGCCGCGTTCCTGCGCCAGCGGCAACAACCGCTGCTCCGCCTCGCGCTCGCCGACCGAGTAATTGATTTGCACAAAATCGATTTGCTCCCGCGCCAGCACGCCCGCCACCGCGTCGTGTTCGCTGGCCATGTAGTGCGTGATGCCAACATAACGTACACGGCCCTCGCGCTTCCAGTCGCGCAGCGTGGCGAGTTGCGTGTCCACATCGACCAGATTGTGGACCTGGATCAAATCGATTGGTTTCGCGCGCAGCTTCCGCATCGACGCGTCCATCTGCGCGAGGCCCGCATCCCGTCCGGTGACCCAGACTTTGGTGGCGATGAACAATTTCGATCGCAAACCGAGTGTTGCGGTGAGGTCGCCGACGACGTCCTCGGAATTTCCGTACATCGGCGACGAATCGATCAGCTTTCCGCCCAGCCCGACAAACGTACCGAGTACCTCCTCGAGCGGCGCACGGTCTGCCGGAGCGGCGCCGACATCGAATGTCTGCCACGTGCCGAGCCCGATGATCGGCAGCGATTCGCCGGAGGAGGGGATGCGACGGGTCAACATGCGACGGGCCGTGTTCGCGTCGGCAGCGAAAACTGGAAGTACTCCCCCGGCCGCCAAGCCAGCCACGCCTGCGCCTACGAGCCGCAGTACTTCGCGCCGGGTGGGATGCGTCGGTTTCATGCGGGCGCACCGTTTGCGCCACCCAAGCTATCCCGGACGGGTCCGCGAGGGCAAATGCGATCGGGTTTTTGGATTGCATACAAAATTGCAGTGGCGCCTATTTTCGCCTTGTCAGGGAGCGCGCAGGTGCGGCACCCTCCGCTCGAGTCGATCCCGTCCCCGATTGGACCGGCTCCGCCCCCAGTTTCAACGGTCCATCCGACCTCCGCACGCCGAACCGGGTCCGTCGGACGGAACGCCCGCCACCCCAAGTATCTGTCCCTCATGCATCCTCTCAAAACTCTCTCCGTTTTCGCCGCTGCGTCGTTTGCCCTCGCCACGGCTCATGCCGCCGACCCAGTCACGCTGAAAATCTCGCACCAATTTCCAGGCAGCAGTGGAGACACCGGCGATTTCCGCGATCGACTGGTCCGTGAGTTCGCCAAGAAGGTGGAGGATCGGACCAAGGGCAGCCTGAAATTCGAGATCTACCCGGGCTCGTCGCTGATGAAGAC
>JANMQT010000357.1:0-5790 GCA_031370675.1 Verrucomicrobiota bacterium | reverse complement strand
CGCGGCGCCAGGCCAGGTCCGGCGCAACCAGAATCGTGGCGAGGTAAAGACCCGTGGCCGCCGCCGCCGCCTGGTACGCGAAGCCCAAGGGCAATTCCATCCGCCGTTTCAGCCACCGCCCGATCGCCACCAGGATGAGGTACACGAAGACCGCAACGACGATGAACGCCCCGCCCCGCTCCCACGGCGAATAATGCAGCACCAAGTCTCGAAGCCTCTCCATTGGCGCGGAAGATGGCAACTCGCCGACGGTCAAGCGAGCCAAAACTTGACCGCGCAGCCGGTGGTCCGTCGGTTCACCCGGGTTCAGCCATATCCAGTTTGACGCTTCACTTCGGTTCCTTGCCTGGTGCGCCCGGGCGGTCGCACCGGCCCCCTTTTCCCGTGGGACATTTCCCACCTCACTCGCGACATCTCCCTCAGCATCGTCGGGGCGTGGGTCTTCGCCCTCGTCGCCCGCTTTATCCGGCTGCCCGTGATGATCGCCTACCTGGCCGCCGGCGTCCTGCTCGGCCCGGTCGGGTTCGGGTGGATCGCCGACCGCCAGTCGATCGAGACAATCGCCGAGCTCGGCTTGATCTTTCTGCTCTTTATGATCGGCCTCGAGATCGATCTGAAACGCATCATGAGCGCGGGCCGCGCCATCCTGCTCACCTCCGTCATCCAATTTGCCGGCGGGGCCGCGATCGGCGTCGCGCTCTTTGCCGGGCTCGGCTTCGCTCTCGGCGGCGGGCGCCTCGACGGGCTCTACCTCGGCGTGGCCGCGGCCCTGAGCAGCACGGTGATCATCGTCAAAATTCTCTATGCTCGTCGGCGCGCTCGCCTGGTGCTTTCTCATCGGCGGTTTTGCACAATGGCTCGGCCTCTCCCGGGAGATGGGCGCGCTCATCAGCGGCGTGGCACTCTCGACGTTCCCCTACGCGCTGGACGTCACCGCGAAGGTCACGACTCTGCGCGATTTCTTCATCACGCTTTTCTTCGTCGCGCTCGGCATGAGCATCCCGGCCCCAAACGCAAGTCTCCTCGGTTGGGCAGCGTTGCTTTCCGGATTTGTCATCGTGAGCCGGGTCCTCACCGTCTTTCTTCCCCTCTACTGGATGCGGCTCGGTCACCGCGCGAGCCTGCTCCCGGCCATCAATCTTTGTCAGGTCAGCGAGTTCTCGCTCGTCATCCTGGCGTTGGGCAGCGATGCCGGTCACGTGAGCGAGACGACGAATGGAATCGTCGCGTACGCCTTTTCAGCCCTCGCCATCACCTCGAGCTTCGGCATTCTCGAGAGCGAGCGGCTGCTGCGTTTCTTCAGCCCCATCCTAACGCGGATCGGCTTGCGCGATCTTCCACCCGGCGCGGCCGCCGGCTCCGCGCAAGGTCACGCGGTGAAGCCCGTTTACCTCCTCGGGTTCAGCTGGACGGCGAGCTCTCTGATGGAGGAACTCGGGCGCCGTGCCCCGGAAATCCTGGAGGACATCGGCGTCATCGACTTCAACCCGCTGGTCACCGAGGAACTGCGGCGGCGCGGGTGCGCGGTGTATTACGGCGACATCGGGCAGCGCGACACCTTGCTGCACGCCGGCATCGGCGAGGCCGAGGTCATCATTTGCTCCCTGCCGGACACCATGCTCAAGGGCACCAACAACCTCCGGCTCCTGCAGCAGCTTCGCGAACTCAACCAGACGGCGAGGATCGTGATGCACGCGGAATTGTTCACCGAGATACCGAAGCTTTACGCGGCGGGGGCAAACTACGTCAGCGTGCCGCGCCTGGTCGAGGCCATCACTCTGGTCGACGTCCTGCAGGCGGCCCGGTCCGGAAAGCTGGAGCTGAAGCGTGAGGAATTGGATCGCGAGATGCAGAACCGCCACGAAGTCATTCCCTGAACGCGGCGCATGCCACGATGTCAACAGGCTCCTAGAATTCGGAAGCCTCGATAAAGCCCTCGAGCTGACGGATGCGCGTGGGGTGCCGCATCTTGCGCAGGGCCTTCGCCTCGATCTGGCGGATGCGCTCGCGCGTGACGCGGAACTGGCGTCCCACCTCCTCGAGCGTGCGGCTGTAGCCGTCCACCAGACCGAACCTTTGCTCAAGCACCTGGCGCTCGCGCTCGGTCAGGGTCTGCAGCACGTCGCGGATTTTCCCCTTGAGGATGACCGCGGCGGTCATGTCGGACGGATTCTCCGCGCCCTTGTCCTCGATGAAGTCGCCAAAGCTGGTGTCCTCGCCGTCGCCCACCGGGGCCTGCAGCGAGATGGGCTGCTGCGCCATCTTCAGGACCGCGCGCACGCGCTCCACCGGCAGATGAATCTCCTCGGAGACCTCCTCCGGGGTGGGCTCGCGGCCGTATTCCTGCACCAGCTGCTTCTGCACGCGCATCAGCTTGTTGATCGTCTCGATCATGTGCACCGGGATGCGGATCGTCCGGGCCTGATCCGCAATGCTGCGGGTGATCGCCTGCCGGATCCACCAGGTCGCATAGGTCGAAAACTTGTACCCGCGCTTGTACTCGAATTTCTCCACCGCCTTCATCAGGCCCATGTTGCCCTCCTGGATCAGGTCGAGGAACGACAGGCCCCGGTTCGTGTATTTCTTCGCGATCGAAATCACCAGGCGCAGGTTCGCAACGACCATTTCCGTCTTGGCCTTCAGGGCGCGGTGCTGCCATTGCTTGAGCTCATCGTAGGCCCGGCGGAATTCTCGCGGCTCGAGCCAGACGCGCCCGACGCACTCGCGCAGCTTGGCCGAATAATCCGGCCGGGCCCCGTGGCCATTCGTGCTGCCGTTGTGGGACGGTTTCGCCAGCTCCGATTCCAAGTGGGAGACGAGGCGGTAATTTTCGTCTGCCAGATGGACAAATTCCTCGGTGACCTTCTGCTTGAAAAAGAACTTCACATAGAGCTTCGCGAGACTGTCGAGGCTCCGCTGGAAGGCCTTGCCCGCCTCGATCCCGCGGCGCGCCTTGGGCTTGGAGCTGCGGACGATGTTGAAATATTCGCTGGCGTGCTCCGCGAGGTGTTCGACCTGCGAGCTGAGTTTCGGCAGGGCGCGGAGGTAGCGTTCGCGGCTCTCGATCTTCTTGTCGAGGATCACCCGGTCGAAGCGCTCGCGGCCCTCGAGGAGCTTGTGGGCGAGGTCGAGATGCGCGCGGGCCGTGAAGCCAAAGTGGTAGAGATGCTTCTGCACCATGCTCTCAGCCAACTCGATCCGTTTTGAAATTTCGACCTCCTGCTCGCGCGTCAACAGCGCCACCTGCCCCATCTGCTTCAGGTATTGCCGCACGGGGTCATCGAGAATGTCGAGCCGGCTTTCATTCTTCTCGGCCGCCGTTTCCTCCGCGTCCTCCTCCTCGCGCGGTTCCTTTTCCTCCTTCTCCTCCTCCTCGTCGTCGTCTTCCTCCTCCTTCTTGACGTCCTTGAGCCGGTCCACCTCGGACGCGTCAATGATGTCGAACTCCATGCCCCGCAGTCGCGTGATGAGCCCGTCCATCTGCTCGGGATCCGCGACGCCCGGGGGGAGCGCTTCGTTGAGATCGTCGAAGGTCAGGTACCCCTGCTCTTTCGCGAGCCGAATGAGGCCGCGGACCTTCTCCTGCATGTCCACGGGTTCGCTCGCCAGCAAGGCCAGGCCCTTCTTCTCGTTGCGACGGGCTTTCTCGGTCCGCACCTTGGCAACCAGGGCAGGACGGGGACGAACCGGAGCCTTGGCGGGTTTCGTGGCCCTGCCCGGCTTCGCGGCCTTGACGGGGTGCTTGGCCTTTGCGGTCTTGGCCGAGGGCTTCGATGTTTTCTTGATTCGCTTGGCCACCGCGGGCGCGGGCTTCTTCCTTTGCGCGGATTTTTTTGATCCGGGCGGGTCGACACGCGCGACGTGCTTCTTGGCGGGCGGGGAAGCGTGACGCTTCGCGGGTACAGATTTTTTCGACACCGGTTTCTTTTTTGAACGGATCGCCACCGGGCGATGTGGTTTGGATTTGGAGCGGGAGACCTTCTTCTTGGCGGGGGCGTGCGATGAGGACATATCCAAGAAGGCGGATGGTGAATGCGACAAAATCATCCGGGGCTAATCCAATCCGCGCCGAGATGAACGAAGTCGCGCAATATCAGTAAGCCGATTTTGTAGGTCAAGGACTTGTTGGTTGAGATTCCAAGTCTCTTCCAGGGCCACATTAGGGGCTCGCATCCTCGCTTGGAAGGCCTCCCGACGCGCCACGAGCTCCTCCTCCTCAAGGCCGAGCCAGCAATCCTCCAGCACCTGGGCGGGGTGCGCCGGCACCTCGTTGAAGCCCAAATCCGCCAGCACCTGCTCCTCGCCCGGTGGGAGCGAACTGAGGAACGCGTTGGTCGAGGCACTGTCGCCCGCCGTCAACCGCGCACCCAGCACCCGCGCCAGTAATTCGCCGCCGCGCACCCGCCGCAGGCGCTCCTGCCAGTCCGGCTGCGCGAGCAGCCACCGGCGCGATTCCTCGTGCTGCAACGCGAGCGTGATGAGCTGCGAAACCGCCACCGCCGGGCGCTCCACCACCGAGAGTCCGGCCGGTCGATCTTCGCCGGGCTCCGGCCCATAGTTCCGGCCCTTGGCGACGAGAAGCTCACGAAACCGCTCAGCCGGCAGGCCGAGGCGGGCGGAAATTTTCCCGACCACCGCCTCGCGCAGGAGCGGGTCGCCGACCAGGCGCACGGACTCGGCCATGCGCCTCGCGAAGGCCGCCTGGCCCCGCGCCGTGGTCAGATCAAAGGTCCCGCCCAGCCGCTCGATCTGGAAATCGAAGAAGTCGCGCGCCTGCGCAATGCGCTCGCGAAACGCGTCCGCGCCCCGCGAGCGGATGAGCGAATCGGGATCTTCGCCGGGCGGCATGGTGGCGACGCGCACGGTCAGGTTCGCCTCGAGCAGCGCGGCAAACGAGCGCTCCGCCGCCTGCTGGCCGGCCGCGTCCGCGTCAAAACAAAGGATCACCTCGTCGGCGCAGCGCCGGAGCAGGGTGGCCTGGCGCGGCGTGAACGCGGTGCCCTGGGGGGCCGTGACATTCTCAATCCCCGCCTGGAACGCCGCGATCAAATCGAGCTGCCCCTCGCAGACGATGGCGCAACCCGCCTCAATGATCGCGCGGCGCGTGCGGTGCAGGCCGAACAAAACCGCGCCCTTGGTGAAGAGCGGCGTCTCCGGCGAGTTCACGTACTTGGCGGCCTGCGCCTCGGCGGCGAGCACCCGACCACTGAAGGCAATCGTCTCGCCCTGCTCGTTGCCGATCGGGATCATCAGCCGATCGCGAAACCGATCGTACGTGCCGCGCTTCGCGTCGTCCTTCACGACGACGAGGCCGCCCGCGACGAGTTCGTCCATGGTGAACCCACTTCCGATGGCCCAGTCGCGCAGCGCGTCCCAGGCGTTTGGGGCGTAGCCGAGTTTCCAATTTGCGGCCACCTCGCGATCGATTCCCCGCCCCTTCAAGTAGTCCCGCGCCGGCTGCGCCTCGGGGCTCTTCATCAGGTGCCGGTGAAACCAGTCCGCCGCCTCGCCGTGCAGCGAACGCAACCGCCGCTTCAACTGGAACGCGGGATCGGATTCGCCGCCGCGAAACTCGTCCTCGGCGAGCGGCAGGTTGGCCCGTTCCGCCAGGCGGCGCACGGCGGACGGGAAATCCAGGTTCTCGTACGCCATCACGAACTTGAAGACCGTCCCGCCCACGCCGCAGCCAAAGCACTTGTAGGTCTGGCGCTGCGGATCGACATAAAACGATGGCGTTTTTTCCCGGTGAAACGGGCAGAGGGCCCGGAAGCGGGACCCCATCCGCTTGAG
>JANMQT010000335.1:0-5072 GCA_031370675.1 Verrucomicrobiota bacterium | reverse complement strand
ACCTTCGACTCGCATCCTCTACACCCCCGCGAACGCGGGCTGCGCGCGCAGATTCAATTCGTCCAGCAGCGCCTGGTCCTCGTCCACGCCGGGATTCTCGGCAGTGAGGAGCTTGTCGCCGTAGAAAACGGAATTCGCGCCCGCGAAAAAGCACAAGGCCTGCGCCTCTCGCGAAAGCCGCGTGCGGCCCGCTGAGAGCCGCACTTTCGCGAGCGGGAGCGCGACGCGCGTCGTCGCGATCAGCCGCACCAATTCAAACACGTCCACCGGCGGCTGGTCCGCCAGCGGCGTGCCGGGCATCGCCATCAGGCAATTGATCGGCACGCTCTCGGGCGCCGGGTCGAAGGAGCAAAGCACCTCCAGCAAGCGCAGGCGATCGTCCACGCTCTCCCCCATGCCGATGATGCCGCCGCAGCACACGGACATCCCCGATTCCTGCACCGCGGCGATCGTCCGGAGGCGATCCTCGTAGGTGTGCGTCGAGACGATCTCGCGGTAAAATTCCGGCGAGGTGTCGAGATTGTGGTTGTAAGCAGTGACGCCGGCCTCGGCGAGCTGCCTGGCCTCCACCGACGAAAGCTGGCCGAGCGTGACGCACACCTCCATGCCCAGCTTCGAGACGTCGCGCACGATGTCGAGCACCTGCTCGAAGCGGCGGTCGCCCGCGCGCACGCCCTTCCACGCGGCGCCCATGCAGAAGCGCGTCGAGCCGTTTTCCTTCGCGCGCTGCGCGGCCGCCAGCACAGCGTCCTTTGGCATCAGCGGCTCGGGTTTGACGCTGGTCTCATAGCGCGAACTCTGCGCGCAATAGGCGCAATCCTCGCTGCAGGCGCCCGTCTTGATGCTCAACAGCGTGCACAGCTGGACCTCGTTTTCCGGCCAGTGCTGCGCGTGCACCGCGTGCGAGCGCGCGATGAGATCAAAGAACGGCGCGTCGTAAATCGCTTTCAGCCGCGCGAAGCCGGAGGGGACGGGTCGGACCATGGAACGCGATTAACGCACGGGAAGCATGAATCCGGAAGTCGGAATGCGGAAGGCGGAATGAAAGTCCTATGAATGAACCCGGAAAATCTGATCGAGCACAGCTTCGTCCTTTACCTGATATTGCCGACACCACGGGGGGCAGCTCAAACTTCCGCATTCCGAATTCCAACTTCCAACTACTGCATTCACCCTCAGTTCGCCCATTTCCCGTCCGAAGAGGAAAGCGTCGGCACGATGCCGTTCAAGATGCCGCCCTGGTTCTCAATCCGGCTCGTGTAGGTGGTCTTGCCGATGGCGCCGATCATCTTCACGCCGGTGGCATCAAAAAACTTCTGGCTCATGCTCTCGCCGGTGTGGCAGCCCCAGCTCTTTACGTAGGCCCCGGGCGCCCAGATGCTGCGGCTCAGACGGCCGAGTTCGTCCTCCTGCATCCACGCCTTGGAACAGCTGTCCACGTCATTGCTGTAGTCGAACATGAAACAGGCGCGGTTGGAGTGACCGAAAAATTCAAAGCCCGAGACCTTCACGCTGCCGCGCGGCTTGCCGCCGTTGAAATAGTTGAAGACCTCCCCGCCGGAGTTGAACCAGACCAGGTTGACCTTGTAGGTATCGCGCACGGAGTTCACCAGGCCAACGAGGTCGCGGTTGTCCTGCCGGCCGCGGGTGACGTAGCCTTTCCGATAGACGAGCAGCGTGATTTGCGTCGGGCTGCCAATCGGGATGGTGGTTTGGCGGAGCTGCTGGACGCGCGTGCGGGCGGCGCGGATGAAGCTGCCCCAGAAGACGTCGTGCGGCTCGGTCTTGAACTTTTCCCATTTGTCGAGCGAGGGGCCGCCGACGAGGATGATATATTCGCTCGTCTGCGCCTGGGCCGCGGCGGGTTGAATGAGGCCGAGCGGGGAGAGGGCGAGCGTGGCGAGCAGGAAGGGGACGAATCGGGTGCGCATGGAAAATCTACCGCAATGGAGATGCAGGGTGCGTGCCGCGCAACGGCAAAAATCCGATCGATCAGCGCATTCCCCGCCCGGCCGGCGCAATCGGCTGGAGCTGGCCGTATTTCCCGGCCCAGTCCGCCGGCAGCCGCAGCGGTTTGCCCTCGGGCATCTGAATCACGGCCAGCATCTGCCGACACCGCAGGATTTCCGTGCCGTCGGACGGACGCAGGATCGTAAACGCCACCCAGAAACGCAGCCGTTCGATGCGCTCCAGCCAGCCGTCGATCCGCAGCTTATCCGCCAGGCGCGCCGGCTTGCGATAATCGACCTCCGTGCGAACCACGACCGGAAATATATGGGTAGCCGCCATCTCGGTGAGTCCCATGCCGAGCAGCTCCGCGAGGTGCGTGCGGTTCGTCTCGATGAAACGCAGGTAGGCGATGTTGTGCACCACCCCGCCGCAGTCCGTGTCGAAAAACATCACCTGCTCAAACGTGCTGATGCGGGGACGATCCATGGGGAAAAGGAAGAACGAATAGAATAGGGAGGAAGGGGGGAGATCGGACGCGACCTTGCGGTTCCCCGCGATTTTACCCCCTAAAATAAATTCATCTGCGGAACGGGCGTCGCCTCGGCGACGGTAAAATCTTGTTCCGTCTTCCCTCGTCCTTGCTCCTTTCGCCTCGCGGCGATTTCGAATCGCGGGGAAACGGCGGCCTGCGCGGCGCAATGGAGATCGATCCCGGCGCCGGCCCGACTGCGAACCGCAGCGATCGCGAGCTCCGGCCGGTTGCAATCGCGACTCAGATGGCCCAGCACCACGCGCTCCAAGGCGTCGCCGGAGGCGAGCAATTCCCCCACGGCGGTGGCCGCCGCGTCGTTGGAAAGATGCCCGTGGCGAGAGAGAATGCGTTGTTTCACCGACCACGGCCGCTTCGTATCCTGTTGAAGCAGTGGGCCGTCGTGGTTCGTCTCGATGAAGAGCGTTGTGACGTGACGGATTCGCTCGAACGCCAGCTTCGTGACCTGCCCGAGATCCGTGAGCAGGCCGAGCGCGCTGGTCTCGTGATTGAGGACGAAGCCGACAGGATCGGCGGCGTCGTGCGGAACGGGAAAATTCTGCACGGCCAGGTCCTCGATCGTGAAATCCCGGCCGGTCTGGAAGAGCCGCCAGTGGCGATGCTCCGTGAGTTGACCCGAGGCGCGCAGCGCGTCGGCCGTGAGCGAGTTCGTGTAGATTGGGATGTCCCAACGGCGGCAAAGCACCTCCAGCCCGCGGGCGTGGTCACCGTGCTCGTGCGTCAGCAGCACGGCGTCGATGTCATCCGGTGTGAGGTCGAGCGAGGCGAGCCGCGTGAGGACCTGGCGCGCACTCAGGCCCGCATCAAGCAGGACCCGGACGCGATCCGTCTCGACGAGGGCGCAGTTTCCGGCGCTGCCGCTGCCGAGAACCGTGAGTCGAAACATCACCGCAGTAAAACGGACGCCGGTCCACCTGTCCAACGATCACCGAAAAGAAACTGCAAATAGGAAACTCTGAGGAACCACGAATTTACACGAAGGAACACGAATGACTGAGATCCAACTGGATCGTTTGTCCGTCTCTTTAAAAAATTCGTGGTTCCTCCCGGTCTTCTTAGAATCTGTGTCAATCTGCATTAATCTGTGGTGCCTCCCCGCCTTCTCCGCCGGGGCGGCGGCAAGGCAAGGATATGGCTGCGCTTGCGTTCGTAGTCGAGGGCATGGAACAGCCGGATTTCCTCGAGCCGGCGCAGATCGTTCAGCGAATCGAGAAAGGCGGTGTAGCGCGCGGCCAGCAGCCCTGTCTCCCGGTACCGCCCGCGCAAGGTGACGTCGCGATACGCCTGCGGATCCCGCCGCGCGAACAAGTGAAAACGCAGCCAGCGCCGATCGGACCGGCTGATCTTCTGCGGCTTGCGCAGGAACGAAACGAAGAGCAGCAGCACGAGGTACGTGTCGACCCCGGCCTGCAGCTCGAGATGCCGCACGAAGGCCTCGTCGTCGAGTTCGCGCAACCCCCGCTGGAAGGCCAGCGCGGCGTGCAGGGCATGATTGATCTCCTCCACAAAGGCGATGAGGCAGCGGATGTTCGCGTCGCTCAATGCCGCGCGCGGATCGTGCCGTTCGAGCTGGTCGATCAACCACTGCGAGTAGTAGATGCCGATATGCAGCCGGCCATCCGCCGCGCGCAGAAACGTGCGCGCCAGTTCACTCAGTTCGCGCGCCTGCGCGCCCGCCAGCCGCGAGAGCTGCCGGCAGCGCGAGCGGTCAATCAGGCAGTCCTCGAGGTTGATGCCGACCGACGCGTACGTCCGCTCGAAGAGGCGCTGGATTTGGCTGAAGAGGGTGGTGGTCACGGGGTGCGGAACTGGATTAGCCAAGCAAGGCGAGTCCGGACGCCGCCGCCGCGTCGTCGTCCACGTTGATCAGGCGCTGCGCGAGGTCGTTCAACGCCAGGCGCACGCGGCGAAACTCCTCGCTCAGGCATTCGAAGATTCCGGCCAGAACGCATTCCCGCGCGACGTGATGCCGCGACGCGAGGCGGAAGCTGCTCCGGCCGACCTCCTCGTAGTAGGCCGCATCGGGCGCCCCACGCCGGCTGCGGCGCTCGATCGATTCCGGAAAGATCCCCGTCAGGAACAACGCGTAATTCCCGGCGTGCGTACGCAGCAGAAAGGCGCGCGCCGAATCCGCCGTGCGCAAGGCCAGCAGCAAATCGCTGAGATAGGTCGTCTCGCCCGACTCCTCCCGCCCGGGCGGACTCAGCCGCCGCGCATGGGAGAATTTCTCGAGCAGCGAGGCGATGTAGTCACTCATCCGCCGGTCGTCGAGGCCGGCCGCGCGCATCACGCGCCGGGTCAGCACGTAAAAATACAACTGCGGCGAAATTGCCAGCTGGCCGTTTTGCGACACGATGGCGTGCGCGAGTTGATCGTGATCGAGCACGCTGTCGCGCGTCTCCTCATCGGTCAGGAGCTCGATCAATGACACTTTTCCCTCTGGCGACCGGGCGAGAGTCCGTATGACAAACTCAAAATCCGCCGCCGTGAACCGATCCCGACAATTGGCTTGAATCATCGGGGATACAGTTTGAGCATCCCTTGTGCCAGAGAGTCAAGACCAGTCTGCGGC
>JANMQT010000334.1:0-1677 GCA_031370675.1 Verrucomicrobiota bacterium | reverse complement strand
AGGCTAGGCCGCCAGCGCCTCAAGCCCACTCAGTCTCAGTCGCGACTCCACCGGCGGCAGCGCACGCGGCGCGAGCCCGCGCACCGCCTCCGCAATCGCGTGAATGTGCGCCGGAGTCGTGCCGCAGCAACCGCCGACCATGTTGAGCAGGCCCGCCTCGGCCCATTCACGCAGCTGCGGCGCGAGCGATTCGGGCGTCTCGGGAAATCCGGTGGGTGACAACGGATCCGGCAGGCCCGCGTTCGGATAGCAGCTCACGTACATCGGGGCCACGCGACTCAGTTCCTCCAAGTAAGGCCGCATCTCCTTCGGACCCAGCGCGCAGTTCAGACCTATGCTCAGGGGGTGCGCGTGGCTCACGGAATTGTAAAACGCCTCCACCGTCTGGCCCGTCAAGGTGCGGCCGCTGAGGTCCGTGATCGTGCCGCTTAACATGACCGGCACGCGCTGCCCCGGGTGCGCATCGAAAAATTCCTCGATCGCGAACAAGGCGGCCTTCGCGTTGAGCGTGTCGAAAATCGTTTCAACCAGCAACACATCCACGCCGCCATCGAGCAGGCCGCGCACCTGCTCCGCGTACGACGCCCGCACCTCGTCGAAGGTCACGTCCCGCGCGCCCGGATCGTTCACGTCGCGCGAGAGCGAAAGCGTCTTGCTCAGCGGTCCGATGGCGCCGGCGACGAAACGTGGGCGGTCTTGCGAGTCGCGCCCCCGCACGCGCTCGACCGCGCGCCGCGCGCATCCGGCCGCGGCGACATTCAATTCGTAGGCGAGCCCGCTGAGGTGATAATCGGCCTGCGAGAGCGAGGTCGAGTTAAAGGTGTTAGTCTCGACGACGTCGGCACCGGCCTCGAGAAACGCCACGTGGATGCCCTCGATGATGGCGGACTGGGTGATCGAGAGGAGATCGTTGTTGCCCTTGAGGTCGGAGCCATGCCCCGCAAACCGCTCACCGCGATACTGCGCCTCCGTCAGCCGATGCGCCTGAATGTTTGTGCCCATCGCACCATCAAGAATCACGATCCGCTCGGAAAAAAGACGGGCCAGCGGATGGGCGCTGTCCACCACCGAGCCATTGGGAGTCGATTTGCTCATATCAATGACAGGCTCCTCCAGAGTTCAAGTCAGCTCAAGTATTAAATTAACATATCATGATATGTCGATATGTTTAATATCCTCAATGGTTCATTTCCTGCTCTGAAATCAGGGTGATTCGGGCTGCTGCGGCCTGTGGATCGATCTTTTCACTGGTCATCGTCCCCATGAAGATTCTCCGCCGCGGCTTTCCTGGGTACGTTGCAACGGGCTTGGCTATGGTTCTGTCGGTCCCGGCCTCAGCGCAGTTGGTGCGCCAAACGAACACGACCTTGACGCTGCCCGCCAGCGCGCCGACGTCGGGCTACGCGCTGGTCGATGCCTTTGCCGGGATCACCTTTTCCGCGCCGATCGCGGTGGCGTCGCCGCCGGGGGAAACCAATCGCCTTTTCGTGGTCGAGCGCGCGGGCCGCATCAAGGTGATCGCGAATCTCGCGGCGGCGTCGGCGCCGGCCACATTCCTCGATATCAGCAGCAAGGTCGCCACCGATGGCGAAAACGGCCTGCTCGGGCTCGCCTTCCATCCTCAGTACGCGACCAACGGCTTCTTTTTCGTGACCTACTCGACCTATGTGGCCGGCA
>JANMQT010000330.1:0-3955 GCA_031370675.1 Verrucomicrobiota bacterium | reverse complement strand
CGTGGACGACGGCGCGGGCGCCTGCCATGCCGGGCCCCAACAGGATCCCCGTGCGGATGATGGCGCCCGAGAGACCCGATTCGGAGACGATGCGCTCCGCGCAGCCTTTCGAGCGCCAATACCGATTGGGCGACGTCGGATCCGCGCCGAGCGCGCTCACCAGCACGAGGCGAGGGACTCCGGCGTTCTTGCAGGCATCCACGACGGCCTTGGTGGCATCGACATTGGCCGTTTGATAGCTGGACTGGGGGCCCTCGAAGAGAATGCCGGCGAGATGCACTACGCAACCGGCGCCTCTCAGCGTAGCCGCCAGTCCTTCGGGGTTGTCGTAGTCGATCGCGCGCGCCGAGACGCCGGGAGCGGGGGGAAGGTCGGCGGCGGCCTGCGCCGATCGCACGCAGGCAACGACATGGATGTCGGCACGTGCGGCCAGGTGGCGCAACAGGATTTTGCCAACACCACTGTTGGCTCCAGTGATCGCAATGTTCACGTGCCTACCGATCTGCCCTTTCGATCCGGTCCCTGGCTCCACGCGGCAGCGAAGTCGAACGCGCTAGTCCACAGCCGAGCGCAGCTGAAACGTGCCCCATTCCTTGGGCCGTTTCGCGTCGGGCGGAGGGGTGGGGTTGTAGGGAGCTTCGCCGTACACCTGCAGCTTCTTGACCCTCGCCGCCCAGGCCCGGTCCAGCACCGCCTCGTCCTTCACCCTGGTGAAAACGACCGGGTACACTTTTCCGTTGAGGCGCAGGCGCCCGTGTTCGTTCTCGCCCACGTGCCGGCCCCAGAACTTGCGCTCGCAGTTGCTGCAACTGAGGAAAAGCTCGCCTTCCGCGGTTGCCATGCAGTTGAGATTCACGGCGTGGGGCATGGGGCCGGCGTAGATCTGAATCTGGCAGAGCGGAATGTCGTTGACGAAGCGCCAGTCGGTCACGGGCGCTTTCTGCACGTCGCCCAACAGCATGAATCCGGGCGTCCGATTGCAGGGACAGGTCGTGGTCCAGACCGCGATGCCTCCCAGCGCCACGATGAAGAGAGCGGTCAGGCCAAGAAGGACCTTTCTGGCGAGAGCGGTTTTTCGAGTTGTCGCCAATTTCTCAGTCATGTCGAGCGTTCCTTTGAGAGTGTGCCTGACGGGATCCGTTCGTCGCTGGGTTCTTCAGGCCCGAGGACAACCGAGCCGGAATTCTACGCCACGCCGAGCCAATAAAGTTGCAAAGCTGCCGAAGGCCGTGATCCCGCTTGCGACCTCTTCTCCGAACCCAGCCCGCGCGCGACGTTGAGGAAGTGGTATGGTGGGCGCCACGATCCACCAAATCGCACCGCAGTTCTTCTCGACGGGGATGAATGCGACGCTTGCGTGACTACGGGGCCACACTTCGGCTTCCACCGCTCGCAGGCTGGGGCGGCGCGGCCGGATCGATTTACCTGCATTCGCTGTGGGGCTCGCTCTGATGGAGGAGCCTACAGCCGGGAGCTCCGTCTCTAGCGGAATCTGCTGCAGGTCACAAAAAACGCACGGAGAACGAAGATGATGAAAGCATTGAAGATTGGCTTGCTGGTCGTCGGAGCTCTCGTGGTCGTGACACTCTTGACGCTGCGCGTGACCGGCCTTGAGCCCGCATACGTCGATCCCAGTAGCGAAGAGTTCGCCAAAAGCGGCCGGACCGCCAGGCCGGGATTGTGGCTGACAGGGGAAGTCGTCCATGAGCCCGTGACAAATTGGGACTGGGTCAACAAGGTGAATGACCCGATCCGAAAGAACACGATCGTGCTCGAGACCCGTACCTGGTACGGCATCCCCCACTCAGTGACGATCAACATTATTGGGCGTGGCGACAAACTCTACGTGCAGGGAAGCGAAAGAGATTTCAGATTGCAAAAGAAGTTCCCCTATTCCAAGGCGTGGTGGGCCAACGTCGAGCGCGATCCGCGCGTGCGCATGAAGATCGGCGGAAAAATCTACGAAATGACGCTCGTATTGATCCACGATCGCGCCGAGGTTGCACAATTGCAAAGAGGGAGAGACCCCGTCACGAAAGAGATTGGTGCCGAGGGGAAAGAACACGTCACACAGGTGGCGCACTGGTGGCGCGTTTACCAGCGGAACGTTCCGGAATATGGGAGCGGGTCGGCGGTTGCGGCATCCGATAAGGCGAATTCACAAGAAGGGCGCCCCAGTAGCGAACGCGCGACTGAACGCCCGGCCGAGCGTCCCTAACTCGCACGCCAACAACGTACAAACAAACGTTCGGGCAGGCGCACGCGGCCGCTCAGCGTTCATGGCAGAGCAGACAGCCCAATGTCCTTGCCTTTACCTCGATTCACTATAGACTTCTTGTACCTAAAGGTGGGTCGATGAGGAGCAAGTCATTCTCGACTGGATGTCGTTCCGCGATGCTGCTCGGCCTCATCCTTTCCTTCAGTGCGGCGAGCCCGGCGACTGCCGCCAGCGATCTGCGGTTGGCTCATGCTGTGCGACGCGGCGACGTCGAGATTGCGCGCGGGCTCCTGAACAAGGGCGTCGATGTCAGCGCCCGGCTGCCTGACGGCACCACCGCCCTGCACTGGGCGGTCGAGCGGGACGACGCGGACATGGTGTCGTTGCTCACTGCGGCGCGCGCCGATGTCAGCGCCGCCTCTGTTTTCGGCATCACGCCGCTGTCTCTCGCGTGCAGGAACGGGAACCCGAGCATCGTCGGGACTCTGCTTCGTGCGGGGGCCAACCCCAATACGCCCCTTCGCACCGGTGAGACGCCCCTGATGACGGCGGCCCGAACGGGGCGGCCGGAGCCGATTACGCTGCTTCTCGAGGCCGGCGCGGACCTGAAAGCCAAGGAACCGGTTGCGGGTCAGACGGCCATCATGTGGGCGATTGCCGAGGGGCACGCGTCCGCGGCGCGAGTCCTCCTGAAGGCCGGCGCTTCGGTGCGCGAGCCCTCGAAGCGGGGCTTCACGCCCCTCCTGTTCGCTGCGCGAAACGGCGACCAGGAGATTACCAAGATGCTGCTCGCGGCGGGCGCCGGCGTGAACGATGCCGCCAGCGATGGTACGACGCCTCTGGTCATCGCCACCGTCCGGAGCCATCTGGACTATGCAAAATTTCTTCTCGACCACGGCGCGGATCCGAACGCCGGTCCGGGATTCACCCCGCTGCATTGGGTCGTCGGCGACTGGTCGTCAGAGCTGGCCGGCGACAAGACAGCCGTGCGCCCTGAAGGGACCGAGTGGGATCGCCTCCTCCCGATCGGCGGGAAAGCCAAGCTTGACTACATCAGCCTGCTGATGTCGCGAGGGGCAGACATCAACGCACGCGCGCAAACGGCGCCGCGCGCCGCCGTCGGCATTGGCGGACAGCGGGGCGGCGGCTACGGCCGTGGGGGGAAACTGGCGGGTGCGACGCCCTTCTGGATCGCGGCGCAGCATGCTGAAGTCCCGCTCATGAAATTTCTTCTCGAGCAGGGCGCCGATCCTTTTATCCGGACGGTGCGCAATGTCTCGCCGCTGATGGCCGCCGTGGGTCTCGACTCCGGCGAATCGATCGGGTACACCGGCGTCACTGAAGCCGACGCGTTGGCAGCCGCGACATTGTGCCTGGAACTCGGAGACAGTATCCACGTCGTCAGCGCCGATGGAGAAAACGCGTTGCACGGGGTTGCGTATCGCGGCAACGCGGGGGGAAACCGGATCGCGACGCTTCTGATCGAGCAGGGCATCGAGGTCAACCAGAAGAACAAGCGCGGCTGGTCGCCGGTGACGCTCGCCGAAGGCATTTACACGCAAAACAGCAACAGCAAGAATCTGGACCTCGAGCGCCTGCTGCTGCAGCATGGCGGCAAGCCGAGCCCTCCCGGGATCGAGCGAGACGCGTATGCCGTGATCGAGGAAGAGACGCCGAACAAGCCGGACAAGTGAGGGTGACGGCTATGCGTGTGTCAGCACGATCGATCGCCGTCCT
>JANMQT010000311.1:0-5316 GCA_031370675.1 Verrucomicrobiota bacterium | reverse complement strand
CGGGCGCCCTCGCCGGTGGGCGAGGGGATCGAGCACGAGGAGGAGGACGGATTGCTGGTGAAGGTAATCGACTTTGGGCTGGCGAAGAGCGTGAGCGGGAATGAATCGGGCGGGGGGCTGACCGGCGGCAATGTTGTGGGCACGCCGTACTATATGAGCCCGGAGCAAATCTCGATCGAGAGCGGGTGCGCCGTGGATTGCCGGAGCGATATCTACAGCCTCGGCGTGACGCTTTGGTATTTGCTCCTGGGTCGTCCGCCGTTTGAGGGTTCGCAATTCCAGATACTTAGCCAGCATCTGCAGAAGCGGCCGCCTCTGGAAAATCTTACCAAGGCCGGCGTGGCAATGGAAATCGTCGCCCTGATCGGATCGATGCTGGCGAAAGATCGCGAGGAGCGCCCGGCAGATCATCAGGCGTTGATCTCCGCGCTGAAGAAACTGTTGCGGACCGGCGGTGCCTCCACGACCGCGCGGCCTGCAAAGGAATCGCCGCGCACGGCAACGGAGGATGCGACGATGGCCCTGCCGGCAGCGACGGCGGACAACGCGATCAAGTCGACGAAACCGTCGTCCAGTGCGATGCGTGCCGACGAGGGATTCTGGGTCGCGGTGCTCCCGTTCAAATCCGCGGGTGACAACGCCGAGCTTACCGCGCTGGCCGGTGGGCTGACCGAGGACATCGTGACCGGGCTGGCACGCTTTTCCTACTTGCGAGTAATCTCGCGCAGCTCGACCGCCGATGCGCCGTCCGCGGGAAAGGAGCACGCTGCGCGCTATGTCATGGAGGGCAGCCTCCGCCAGGCGGGAACAAAGCTGCGCCTCGCAGTACAACTCGTCGATACGAAGACCAGCGCTCATCTCTGGGCAGAAAACTATGAACGCAGTATCAGGCCCGGATCGATCTTTGAGCTGCAGGACGATCTGGTTCCGCGGATCGTCTCGACGGTTGCCGATATGTACGGCGTTCTGACCCGCAGCATGAGCGAGGCGCTTCGCGGCAAGGCCGATGAAGAGTTGAGCCCTCACGAAGCGGTGCTGAGCGCCTTTGGCTACATGGAACGAGTCACGCCGGAAGAACATGCGCGCGTGAGACGGATTCTGGAACGGACCGTCAGCATTGCGCCCAATCACAGCGATGCCTGGGCCATGCTGGCGAACCTGTACTGGGAAGAACATGCGCACGGATTGAACCCACAGCCCGACCCGCTGGGGCGTGCGCTCGCGGCCGCGCGGCGCGCCGTGGAGGCGGCGCCCTCCAACAACCTTCCCCATTACGCTCTTGCTTCCACGCTCTTCTTCCAAAAGGACCTTCCGGCTTTTCGTTCTGCAGCGGAGCGAGCGCTCGAGCTGAACCGCATGGATGCTTCCGTTGCGGCGTACCTCGGAAATCTCATCGCCTACGCCGGTGACTGGGAACGCGGCATCGCGGTCGTGGAATCCGCCACGCAACTCAATCCCCGTCATCCGGGCTGGTACTGGTTCGCCAACTTTAACGACGCGTATCGCCGGCGCGATTACCTCGGCGCCCTTGGTTTCGCCCTCAAGTTCAACCAGCCGGGAAATTTCTATACCCACGCCGTGATTGCGATGGCTTACGGGCAGCTTGACATGCGCGAGGAGGCTCGGAAGGCGCTGCAAGAGCTGCTTGCGATGCGGCCCGACTTTGCCAGGACGGCGCGTGAAGAATTTGGGAGATGGTTTGGCGACCTGGCATTCGTCGAACACCAGCTCGACGGACTTCGCAAGGCGGGGCTTGAGATCACTCCGGAAAAAGATACCGCAGCCCTCGCGACTGCTTCCCTTTCGCCATCAGACTCGGGTACGATCCGCGCAGGGGAGGGATTCTGGGTCGCGGTGCTACCATTCAAATATAGCGGCGCGAACGCCGAGCTGACGGCTTTGGCCGAGGGATTGACCGAGGACATTGTGACCGGTCTGTCGAAATTTTCTTATCTGCGGGTGATCGCGCGCAGTTCAACTTCGCGCTATGCCCATGAATCGGTGGACGTGCGGCTGGCGGGCAAGGAACTGGGCGCGCGCTACGTGATGGAAGGAACTCTTCGCCAGGCCGGCCCGAAGCTGCGCCTCGCGGTGCAGCTCGTGGACGCAACCTCCGGGGCGCATCTCTGGGCGGAGAACTATGAGCGCACTTTCAGTGCCGAAGCAGTTTTCGAACTGCAGGATGATCTGGTTCCGCGAATTGTCTCGACGGTCGCTGATATGAACGGGGTTCTGCCCCGAAGCATGAGTGAGGCGGTGCGGAGCCGGTCGCCTGACGAGTTGAGCCCCTACGAGGCGGTGCTGCGCAGCTTCGGTTACTTCGAGCGGGTCACGGCCGAGGATCTGGCCGCGGCCCGAGCGGGTCTGGAACGGGCGGTGCAGAAATCGCCGGCTTATGCCGATGCGTGGGCCCTGCTGGCGCTATTGTGTGCGCAGGAGTACGGGCAGGGCTTCAAGCTCCAGGCGGATTCGCTGGCCGCCGCGTCCACCGCCGCTCGGCGCGCCGTGGAAGTGGCGCCCTCCAATCATCTGGCGCATTTCGCGCTGGCGCAGGTGCTGTTTTTTCAAAAGGAGTTTCAGGGTTTCCGCCATGCGGCCAACCGGGCCGTCGCCCTCAATTCGATGGATGGAAATTGCATCGCCTTTGTGGGTGAGTTGCTCCTCTATGCGGGCGACGTGGGTCGCGGTCGCGCGCTGGCAGAGCGCGCCAAGCAGCTCAATCCCAACCATCCCGGGTGGTATTGGTATGCCGATGCCTACGATGCGTATCGTCAGGGCGACAACCGCGCCGCGTTGAATTTCGTGCTCAAGGCAAACCTGCCGGGTCACTGGGGGT
The DNA here is from genome assembly GCA_031370675.1 of Verrucomicrobiota bacterium. Taxonomy (GTDB): domain Bacteria; phylum Verrucomicrobiota; class Verrucomicrobiia; order Chthoniobacterales; family SZAS-18; genus SZAS-18. The sequence goes on along the minus strand of JANMQT010000311.1, from coordinate 2,480 downwards.
CGCAGGCGATGATGGCCGCGGCCCACGGGCAGCTTGGGGAACGGGCCGCCGCGGACAAAGCCGCGCGCGAGTTACGCAAACTTCGGCCGGACTTCGCCGGCACCGGTCGCCGGGAGATCGATAAATGGTTTGATTCAGAATACGGAAATCGACTGGTCGACGGCTTGCGCAAGGCGGGTTTGGAAATTGGTGACGAACGAAATCCTGGGGTGCAAGCCGACGGGGCATCGATCGCGATCGCGGTGCTGCCCTTTGCGGACCTAAGCCCGGAAACAAATCAGGCACACCTTTGCGAGGGGATGGCCGAGGAAATCATGAACGCGCTGGTTCAGATCGAGGGAATTCGCGTTGCTTCGCGGACCTCCGCCTTCCGCGCGAAGCAGAACCTGATCGACTTGCCCGCGATCGCCCATGCGCTTTCGGTGGGTCATGTTCTCGAGGGCAGCGTAAGGACCTCCGGGAGCCGGATGCGCGTGACCGCGCAGTTGACCGATGTCACCAGCGGATTTCAGATTTGGTCGGAGCGATTCGATCGTGAAATCGCGGATATTTTCGCCGTCCAAGACGAGATTGCCGCGGGCGTGATGGAGGCGGTGAAGGCGCGACTCGCGCCGGGGCAAAGGTCGATTCAACCTAGGCCGCAGGTCAAGAATCTTGAAGCCTACCGCCATTACCTGAAAGGTCGGCATCTTCGGGGGAAGGAGCACCTCGATGGGGCTCTTAGCGCCTTCAAAGAGGCCGTCCGCCTCGATGCCTCTCATGCGCCTTCCTGGACCGCGCTCGCGGAAGCGACCGTTCTCGCGTCGGTCTTCGGCGTGATCCCTGCACGCGAGGCCTGCGCTGCGGCGAGAAAGGCATTGTCGATGGCGCAACGGTTGCAGGGGGAGTCGGCCGACAGCCTGCATGTCGAGGCCTTCGTGGCGTGGATTGAAAGACGATGGGCGGCAATGGAGGACGCCTGGCTCCGGGCGATCCACCTCCAGCCCAGCCACGTCCTGGCACTTGCCTCCTTCGGCATCGTCCTCTGCACCCGTCAAAGGCCTGACGAAGGGCTGCAGTTCCTGGAGCGGGCAAGGCAGGCGGATCCGCTAGCCTCTTTTCCTTACAGCCTCACCGGCGGGGGATTGTTAAACTGCGGAAGGCCGCAGGAAGCCCTGCGCTACCTCGAGGACGCGCTCTCCTTTGAAAACGAGGACGCCAACGCGCTGGACAATGCCGGTATGGCCAAAGTCGCGCTGGGTCGATTCGAAGAAGGCATCGCCATGCTCGAACGGGTCGTGGCCATCACGCATCGGGGAGCCCACTTCCTCGGTACGCTTGGGTGGGCGCTCGCGACTGCCGGCCGGACCGGCGATGCCCGGACGATCCTTGAGGAGCTTCGGGCACGGCCGACGGCGGCGCCTGCCGTCGCCTCCGAGGTCTGGCTGCTGGGCGCGCTCGGAGATGTCGACGCGGCTTTCGAGGTTGTCGCGCGGGCCGAAGAAGAGTGCATGGCCAACCTCTACTTCACCGGCGTGCCGGGCTTCGACCCACTCCGGGCCGACCCGCGGTTTGCGGCGCTGGAGAAGAGACTGGCGCTGGGATCGTGAATCGTCGACGACTGACACGCCATGTGGAATCCCGCGAAGCGGGGTCGGCGGGCAAATCGGACTGGGGCACGCCAGCCTGCCATCCGGCACGGCTCCTGCATTATTCAGTGGTCTAAGTCGCCCGTTCCCATCAGAAATAACCCGGCATGAGTGCCACCGACCATCGCAAGCTTGCGGCCATCATGTTCACCGACATGGTGGGCTTCAGCGCGCTCTCACAGCGTAACGAGGCGCTTGCGCTGGAGTTGCTCGAGGAACACCGCGCGCTCATCCGCGCGATCGTGCCCCGGCACGATGGCCGCGAGGTGAAAACCACGGGCGACGGTTTTCTGCTTGAGTTCCCCAGTGCGCTTTCCGCGGTGCAGGCCGCAGTTGAAATCCAGCGCGCCTTTCACGAACGCAATCAATCCACGCCCGGGGGAAACCGGATGCGGCTTCGCATCGGAGTGCACGTCGGGGACGTCGTGCAGCGCGATGGCGACATCCACGGCGACGGTGTCAACATCGCGGCCCGGCTGGAACCGCTGGCGCTGGCCGGTGGCGTCTGCGTTTCCGAGGATGTCGCGCGAGCGGTGCGCAACAAACTGACGTACACGCTGGTCGCGCTGGCTCCGACCGAACTGAAAAATATCGACTTGCCCATGGCGATCTATCGCGTGGTCATGCCGTGGGATTCCGCCCTGCCTCAGCCAGTCGCGCTGGCGAAAAGGAGGGTCCCGGCGATCCCGGTGGTTGCACTCGTCCTTTGCGGCGGCGTGCTGGCCGCGATCGGAATCGCGCTTTGGCGTCCCTGGCGTGCGGGCGGACAACCGGTCGCGCCCGTGGCGGCGGCCGCTCCTCCGGTGCCGGGCGGCACCATCCCAGCCGTCGACAAGAAATCGATCGCCGTGC
>JANMQT010000296.1:0-3478 GCA_031370675.1 Verrucomicrobiota bacterium | reverse complement strand
GAGTGGGTAAACCGCGCGCCGTCGGAGGGTCCGCCGACCAAATGGCAGAAAATGGGCTTGGTGCTCATCGCTCTATAAGCCACTAGCAAATCTCCAGCCACACGTCGAGTCTCTCTTTGCCAAGGCCGCCCGGGCGCCCCGGCGGTCGGGCGCTGGGCGCTGAAGACGGGAGAGTCGAAGCGCAAGACCCCTGCTGGCAGCCTGGCCGGACGAAGGGACCACGGTTACATTTTTGTGGTCGGAAATCGGAGCGGTATGAAAGGTGCTAATCTTCAGCAAATCATGAAAAGAATCCTCCTCCTCGCCGCTTTTTCCCTCACCGCCGTGGCGTCCACCGTCTCGGCCAATACCTACGAACTACCCGACGAAAAACCCGTCGCGTCCGTCACGATTCCCAGCACCTGGAAACAGGACAAATACGAAGACGGTGTGGAATGCGTTTCGCCCAAGAATGAGGTCTATCTCGCCATCGAAGGCATTGAGAGCGACAGCATTGAGGAATCCGTGAAGGACGCCATCAAGTTCCTCAAGAAGAAGGGCGTCTCGGTCAAGAAGGAAACGGAAAAGCAGCAGCATTTGAAGATCAACGACCTGGAGGGCGACGAGGTCGTCTGGGAGGGCAAGGACGAGGACGGTGATTGCGTGGTGAGCCTGGCCTTTCTCCAGGTCACGAAGAAGCGCGGGTTGATGGTCGTGTACTGGTCGTCGACGGACGTTGCCAAGAAGAACGACGCGGCCCTCGCGACGATCGTGCGCAGCATCAAGCCGATCGAGAAATAACCGGCCGGCCCGCCAGCCACGCTGACCAGCCGCGCGCCGGTGGATCACCCGGAGAATTCCTCCCGGCTTTCGCCCTCGAAGTTGCCGAAAGGACCATACCGGCGCTCGATGATCACGCCCGAGCCACCGGGCGCGATCGCCAGCACGGTGCAGGCGCGCGTGCCGTACTCCGGGCCCCGAAGGAAGGCGGGCGAAAGGCGGCGCTCGATTTCCAGCCCCACGCCGGTGTCCGGCAGATCGGCATCCGGCGCGATGGTTTCATCAGCCAACGGTGCGAACAGGTCCTCGATGGGCGCGGCGGCGGCGGCGAGCCATTGGGTCAGCGACGCGTGCAAATGGCGCGTCTTGGGCCACGACACGCCGGGAGCGCCATTCGACAGCGCGTGCACGCCGGGTGCGAGGCGCTCCCAAAGCGGCTCGGGATGATTCGTCACGACGACGGCCTCGCGTTCATGGAAGAGCACGAGGTTGAACGGGCGATACGTCGGGGCCCGCTCCGCCAGCCTCGACGCGTGCGCCTGCGCGGTGGCCGTGCCGAGCAGGTAATCGAGCAATAGTTCGCCGCGCGAGCGGCCTTCGCGCGGACCGCGGGGATCGCGCACATTCGTCACCACGCCGGCGCGGCCCTTCGCGCCGACGCCCAGCCAGACGCCACCGGCTTCAAGGTCGCGTCCCGCGATCAGCGCCGGTGCATCAACCCAGCGCGCGAGGGGCGCTGCGGGCCGGGTATGGAATTCGTCGCGATTGCCCGCCAGCACCAGCCGCCAGCGCGGGTGCGCTTGCCAGGCGAACGCAACGAGACACATGACTGCAACCTCGCCGCGGAATGGCCTCGCGTCACTCGCGATCCGCAGGGCTCACGCTTTGACGAGCGGCGCAAAGCGTTCGCGGTTCGCCCAGGCGAGGAAGAGTGCCAGCAGGGCGGCGAACGCGCTGATGGGATTGAAGGCTTTCACCAGGAAGAGGTCGAAGAACAGGATGTTTAGAATGATGGGGCCAAGCACCAGCAGGCCCAAGGCCGTGAACCGTCCGCTGAGCACGAGCAGGCCGCCGAGAAGCTCGAGCACTTTCACCGCCGTGAAATAACCGCTCGCAATGAGCACGCCGAAGAAGGCCTTGCCCGGTCCGTCCGGCGGAGGTGGCACGGGGATAAAGTGCAGCCAGAAATTGATGCTGAAAATCACGAAGATGGCAGCGAGAAGAACGCGAGCGATGAGAGTGCCGTATTTCATGGTCGGGAGGTCTGGCGGTAAGACTGAGGCGTTGAGGCTAATCGATTTGTCTACGTAGTGGCGACGCTAAAGTCGGGTCGCCATCGGGAAATGATCCGATGGAACGCGATCTCCGAGCGCGTTGACAACAGGTAGGGGCGACCGTCCCCGGTCGACCCATTTGCCACTATAACAATCGGCCATCGAACGGCGATCAGCACCGGGTGAAAATGTTGGACGTGTGGAACGCCGGGTGCGCGATGCTTGGGACGTTTCGGCGAAACGTCCCTACCCATTTGGCAACGCGGCCGGAGGTCGCGTTCCACCATTTCGCCAATCGATGACGGCAAAGGGCAGATAAAGCGCCGCGAAGAAAACGACGGCCAGCAAGTTTATCTCGATGACGTAGAGCAGCGGCCGGCTCGAAAGATGATCGAGCAACGACGGTCCCACGGGTTTACGCGCGAGAAATCCATAATTCGATCCGGTGATCGCATTGACGATCAAAGCGGACGCCAAATAGATCTCGGACCAAATCAGAACCCGCCAGAGGGACGAAAGGTGGGGGCGAAGTTGCATCGCGAGCACCATGAACACGACGGAAACGACGATGCCGCTGTGGGTGACAAAGAAGCTGAGAAATTGCCAGGCAGGAAAACCATCCCTGAGGTTGGGCGTGACGATTCCCTGCAGCGTCCCGGCCAGGCCCCAGAAATAGGCCAGCTCGAAGCAATGGAGATTGCGGGTCAACAACGCGGCGATCGTGGCAAAGAGCGCCCAATCGCAAAGCTGCATGGGCAGCGCCTGTCCATCGGGCCGGGTCGGGGTCGTGTGGTGGTAGACGAATTGGAAGACCAGATTGGTCGCAAGCAGGACGGCGAGGAAAAGCGCCGTGCTCCGGACGAAACGCTCCGATTGGCTGCGGCGCGCGATCCACGCGAGCGCCAGCGGCAGCGCTGCGGTCAGCGCCAGCACGACCAGATGGCTGTCGTCAAAGTTGCGGAATGGCACCGTGCTTACCCCCAGCCGCGATTCAGGATTTCGTCGGAATGCTGTCCGTGCAACGGCGGCGCCCGTCGGATGGGCGGCCGCTGGCCATCAACGAGAATCGGCGACGCCAGCAAGCGCACGGAACCGGCCGTGGGATGCTCCATGGATTGCACGAGGTTGGTGCTCGCGAGGTGCGGATCGGCGAAAACCCCGGCGAGATCGTTGACCGGTCCGCACGGCACGCCCGCGGCGCCGATGCGCTCGATCCATTCCGCCGCCGGGCGCGTGGCGAAGATCTGCGAGAGGATGGGCACGAGCGAGTTGCGGTTCGCGACCCGCCCGGGGTTCGAGGCGAAGCGCCCATCGGCCGCGAGTTCTTCCCGGCCCAACGCGCGGCAGAGCGCGGAGAATTGCAGATTGTTTCCCACCGCGAGGGCCACCGGCCCGTCCGACGCGTGGAAGATCTGGTACGGCACGATGGTCGGATGCGCGTTGCC
>JANMQT010000261.1:0-4779 GCA_031370675.1 Verrucomicrobiota bacterium | reverse complement strand
GAGCCCAGGACGATGTTGCCCTGTTTTGGCTTCAACGTGCTCGCGAGCGCCGCCAGTTGTTCCGGTGTCGGGCGCTCCGGTTTTTGAGCGTCGAGACGCGGCGGCACCACGAGCAGAAGGGTGACCACGGCCGCCATCGCGGCCCGTCCTGGAAGCGCGCGCGTTTTCATGCGCGCGATTCTGGTCATCTGACTTTCGGACCTCAAGCCAGAACTGGGCGGAAATGCCAGGGTGCGAATGCCGAAAGCCAAGTGAAGGGGATTGGCCACAGAGGCACAGAAAACACGGAGGACAGAGGACAGATGACGGATGGAAAACACCGAATGTGCGTAACCACAGATTGTGCGCAGATTCCCGCAGATTCACTTTACCGCAAAGAGCACAGAGAACGCAGAGACAGACGTTCCTTGTGCTCCTTGAGTTCGTTGCGGTTCCACTCCGGTTGATCAGTCTTCCGTTCGCCGTCTTCCGTCTTCTTTCCTCCGTCCTCTGACTTCCGACTACCCATCACGTCCCGATCGGATGCCAGACGGTCTTGAATTCGACAAAGGCCCGAATCGCGTCGGCCGTGTCGTGCCCCGCATCAAACCATGCCCGATCGGCCGTTGCCGGTAACCGCCATTTCGTGCGCTTCACGCTTTCAGCCGCACCGGTCGCGAGGGCCACGCGCTCGCCGGCCGCCGTCACCGCATCGAGCCCGCGCAGGTGCGCGTGGGTGGCAAAAGTCGGCAGAAGTTCCGCGCGCGATCCGGTCAGGAGGTTGACGACGCCACCGGGCAGATCTGAGACCGCCAGAATTTCGCCCAGCAGGATGGACGGATACGGCGAGCGCTCCGAGGCCAGCGCAACGACCGCGTTGCCCGACACAATGATGGGCGCGATCTGCGTGACGAGTCCGAGCAACGGACAACGGTCATCCGCCAGCACGCCGATCACGCCCATGGTTTCGCAGACGGTGAAATTGAAGAACGGTCCGCTCACCGGGTTGGCGGCGCCAAGCACCTGTCCGAACTTGTCGGCCCAACCCGCGAAATAGATGAGTCGATCGATGGTCGCCGTGACCTCCGCCACGGCCTGACGGTGGGTGCCGCCGGTCGCATCCGCCACGCTGGCCGCCATCTCGGTGGTGCGACTCTCGAGCATCTCGCCCAGCCGGTAGAGAATCTGCCCGCGATGGTAGGCCGTACGCGCGGCCCAGCCGGGACCGGCCCTGGCCGCGGCCTCGACCGCGTTGCGCACATCCTTGCGCGAGCAGCGCGGGATGTTCGCGAAAAACTCACCGTCGCGCTTGAGCGCCGTCACCCGCCCGCTCTCGGAGCGGATGAACGCGCCACCGACGTAACACTTTGGCGTTTTCGTGATGGGGAGTCGGGTGGGCATGCGAAGCTGCTGTGGTTTTTTTACAGAATTAATAAATTTTCTAAATTAAGGAGAGCGGGGACAGATGACAGAGGACAGATGACAGAGGACAGAGGACAGAGGACAGAGGACAGAAGTCGGAAGTCGGAAGTCGGCGATAGAAAATTTTGTTAATTTGGAAAATTTAGAAATTTAGTTAAAAACACATTCACGTCGCAACCGTACGCCGCGCGTTCATCGCAAATAATCGAGCAATCCCTGCCGTCCGCCTTCGCGGCCGAAACCGGATTCCTTGTAGCCGCCAAACGGACTGGCCGGATCGAACTTGTTGAAGGTGTTCGCCCACACCACACCCGCCTTCAGCGCGGACGCCATCTTGAGGATGCGCGAACCCTTGTCGGTCCAGACGCCCGCGCTCAGGCCATACGCCGTGTTGTTCGCCTTCTCCACCGCCTCTTCGAACGTGCGAAAAGTCAGAATGCTCAGCACCGGACCAAAGATTTCCTCGCGCGCGATACGGTGGCTCGGCGTGACCTTGGTGAAGAGGGTCGGCCGGAAATAATAGCCCCGCTCCGGCAGCGGGCACGAGGGCTGATACATCGCCGCACCCTCATCCTGCCCCGCCTTCACCAGCCGGTGAATCTTCGCGAGCTGGGCCTTGGAATTGATCGCCCCGATGTCCGTGTTCTTGTCGAGCGGATGGCCGACGCGGAGCACGGCGATGCGGCGTTTCAGGCGCGCGACGAACTCCTCCGCGATGCTTTCCTGCACCAGCAGGCGCGAGCCCGCGCAGCAGACATGCCCCTGATTGAAGAAAATGCCGTTGATCACGCCTTCCACGGCCGCGTCGATCGGCGCGTCATCGAAAACGATGTTCGCAGCCTTGCCGCCGAGCTCGAGCGTCAGCTTCTTTCCACTGCCCGCCAGCTGGCGCAGAATCCTCTTGCCGACCGCGGTAGATCCGGTGAATGCGATCTTGGCGGCGGTTGGATGACCCACCACGGCCGCGCCGGTCTCGCCCGCGCCGGTGATCAGGTTCACGACGCCGGGCGGTAATTCCGCCTCCTGCAAAATCTCGGCGAAGAGCATCGCACTGACGCTGGTGGTCTCGGCCGGCTTGAGCACCACGGTGTTTCCGCAGGCCAGCGCGGGCGCGATTTTCCACGCGAGCATGAGCAACGGGAAATTCCATGGGATGATCTGCCCCACCACACCCAGAGGCGCCGGCGCGCGACCCGGGGTGACGTATTGAAGCTTGTCGGCCCAGCCCGCGTGATAGAAAAAATGCGCCGCCGCCATCGGCAGATCGAAATCCCGCGATTCCTTGATCGGCTTGCCGCCGTCGATGCTCTCGGCCACCGCCAGGGCCCGCGCCCGATCCTGCAGCAGTCGCGCGATGCGAAAGAGGTATTTGCCGCGGTCGCGGCCGGGCATCCTCGACCAGATCTTCGTGTACGCCGATGACGCCGCGGCGTAGGCGGCGTCGACATCCGCGGCTCCTGCCAGCGCGAGGGAGGATACTTTGCGCTCGTCCGCCGGGCTGATCGAATCGAAGCGGCCGCCGGCCCTGGCCGGAACGAATTTTCCGCCGATGAACAAATCATAGGCGGGCTTGATGCCCGGATCGACCGTCTCGGGCGCCGGCTCGTATTCCCACAGGTCGCCGAAGACGAGCGCGGGCTTGGCACGGCGCTTCTTCGCCGCGCCGTTTTTCGCGATCGGGGGGATCCCATTTCGCTTCCGGTCGGCAGCTCGGGTCAGGGGTCGCGGGTTCATGGCGCCGGTTCCCCGTTTCGCGAGATCGGTCGGGAAAGATTTTCCCTCGGCACCCAGCCCACCCCGCCGCCCGCCGCGCGGCACCAAGCCCAGCCGTTCAATTCGAAAAGGATTTCCACGCTCTGCCCCGCTTCGGCATTCAACTCCGTGGCGTCGAAATCCTCCACCGTCGCGAAGAGCCCGTCCTCCGCCGGTAGAAAAATTTGCTTGGGCGCCCAGCCGTTCTGGCCGAGGCGCGTCTTGCACCATATCCAGCCGGCCCATTGCTGGTCCTCGTGCGCCAGCTGCACACGCTCGCCCACCGCGAGCTTGATGGGGTCGGCGTACGCCACGCGGTAGCTGCGCACCACTTCCACGGGCTCGGGCGATGATTTGAGTTCAGCGCAACGCATGGTCAGTAGGATTCCACCGCCTCGGAGAAAACATAGGGCGCCTGGTACGCCCCGGTCCGCTCCTTCACCAACTGCCGAAGGAGATCGTTGAGCAGCGCGCTGGCGCCGAACCGGTATCGCTGGTTGTTCAGCCAGGCGTCACCCAGCGTTTCCTTCACCGCGATCAGAAACTGGAGCGCGTGCTTCGCCGTGCGGATGCCCCCGGCCGGCTTCATGCCGATCGGCACGCCCGTCTCGAGGTAAAAATCGCGGATCGCTTCAATCATCACCTGCGTGTTCGCCAGCGTCGCATTGTTCGGGGTCTTGCCCGTGCTGGTCTTGATAAAATCACCCGGCCGCAGCACGCGCAGGGCGAGAAACGACGCCGCGCGAATCGCATCATACGTCTCCAGCTCGCCCACTTCGAGGATGACTTTCAGCCGCGCCACCGGACCGCACGCCGCCACCACCGAGGCGATTTCGTCCTGCACCGCGGCGACTTCCCCCGCGAGGAACAGTCCGCGCGAGATGACCATGTCCACTTCATCGGCTCCCTCCCCCACGGCGTACCGCACTTCGGCCAGTCGCGTCTTGAGCGAGGTCTGACCCGATGGAAAAGCGGTCGCCACGGACGCGACCCGCACGCTGCTACCGACCAGCGCGCGCCTGGCCGCGCGCACGAGTCGCGGATAAACGCAGACGGCGCCCACGGATGGGACGTCCAGGTCATCATGAGGCCGCAGCCCCTTTTGGCAGAGGGAGAAGACTTTGTCGTCCGTGTCCTTGCCTTCGAGCGTGGTGAGATCGACCATCGAGACGGCGGTACGCAGGCCCCAGATCTTGGCGCCCTTCTTGATGCTGCGGGTGGTGTACTTGGCGGCGCGTTCCTCCACGCCCACGGCGTCGACCGATCCCACCTCATCGATCAGGCGTCGCAGCGGGGCCACGGTGCGAAAGGAACTTCGCGCCGGGAAGGCGGCAGCACGCAGGGGCATTCCCGCAAGAACAGCATCCGCCGTTCCTGACCGCAAGAGGAAAGCCGCGGGGAGTGACGAACCTGCCACGCAGCCGCTCATCAACGGGACGCGATGCCGCGGGGATCCGCCCCGGTCCTTGACCCCGCCAGCCCGCCGGTTCTAGTGCCCGGGTCGGCTCGTCGGAGACTCCCGCACCCGCACAACCCATTTTTCAGCATGAACAACGCTCCCAACGCCGGCTCGCGTTCGCGCTCCATCGGCGGGTTCGCGGCCGCGATTTTGGCGGTCGGCGTCAT
>JANMQT010000231.1:0-3507 GCA_031370675.1 Verrucomicrobiota bacterium | reverse complement strand
AATACGTCGAAGGTGCCCGGGCCCCACAAGATTCCCCTCCTGGTCCACGCGCAAAAAGGCGGGCCAGAGGCGGCCGCCGTGGTGGCGTATCTTCAGTCCATCCCCGCCTGATCGTTCCCATTACATCGGCCTTAACCCACCGTGGAGGATGCCGCCGATCATGGCGCCGCCCAGCGCGCCGGCCGCGAGGATTGACCGGTAGGCTTTCGTCACTCTTGCGTCCAAGATCGCGCCAAAGATCATTCCGCCGACCCCGCCAGCCATGAGATTCCCCATTCCAAAATTGAACGATTTCTACTCGACGCGCATCAGGTCATTCCCACGATTGGCGGCCCCATGCGGAACCACCCCGCGCTGGCAATCTCATAGGCCCATGGGTGATGCGGGCCGCGAATCATGGCTGGACCGTGAACCATTCCAACCGCACAAACCTCCATCACTAAAATGACAAAATTTGCCCTTCTCGCCCGGCTCGAGGCCAAGCCCGGAAAAGAAAAGGAAGTCAGCGATTTCCTCCGCGCCGCCCTCCCGCTCGCCCAGGACGAACCCGCCACGCTCGCGTGGTTCGCGTTGCAGATGGGTCCCACCACGTTCGGCATCTTCGACACCTTCCCCGACGACGCGGGCCGACAGGCCCATTTGGACGGACCGATCGCGGCGGCCCTCATGGGCAGAGCGTCCGAGCTCCTCGCCCAACCGCCGGTCATCGAAAAGATCGAAGTCCTCGCGGCTAAGTAAGTCGAGCCCTCGACTCCGCGTTCTTCTCTTCTCCCGCCACCTTGTTCCTTTGCCCTTACTCGTGTTCGCCGCGGTATTTCTTTTCGCCGGCGGTGACGGCTAATGCCATCTGATTCTCCCTGGGTGGCAACGGGCAGGTCGCAAAGGGCGTGAAGGCGCACGGCGGGTTCACGGCCTTGTTGAAATCGAGCACGACTTTCCCGTCCTTTGGCGGATCGGCGTTGAGGAATCGCCCCGCCAGGTAGGTCTCCTGGCCGCTCGTCGAGTCCGATATGACGAAGAACAGCGGCTCGTTCGGACCCTCGACGATGGGCAGCAATTCGTAGGTCTTGCCCTCACGCTGAAAGACCGCCTTGCCGGGAACTTTCTCGTTCGAGACATCGCCGATCATGTTCGTGATGGGCACGTCGCGCGGCGGATTGAATGGCACCCACGTCGCCTCGATGCGCCATGATGGATCAACGGGAAAATAGTCGATGCCGACGAAACCCATGCGCCGCCCGGCGGCGCCGTCCTTCACGCGCAGCGCCATGCGTCCACCGCGCTCGATGACGAAGAAACTGACCGTTCCGGCGCTCACCAGCGTCGACGTGTCCTCGCCGCCGAGCTTCATCTCCACCATCGCGGCGGGCTGTCCGCCGACCTGCGCGTCCGAGCCATTGGCCGCGGTAAAGGAGACCTTTCCGCCCGCCGACAGCGTGGCCGTGCCGAAGTGCGCCGGGCCGCTCGCGAGGACGATATGGTTGTCGGGCGCACTGCCGACGGTGTTGTCGCCAGGTTGCAGAAAATGCAGCCCGATCAATGTGAGCCAGCCATCCGCGGCGGTGAGACGCGCGACACGCTTCGCGCGCGCGTCCTGAATTTCAGTCGCGTACTCCGCATTCGGCGCGGCCGCCGAGGCGACCTTCACAATGACAATTCCGAGCAGAATCTTGAACGCGGCTTTCATGGTTGGACGCCAACATAACTCGCGCCGGGCCTGCGCCGCAATCAAACCGAGCCATCCCGAACTCCCCACCCCCGCGGGAAGAGTCGCACCATCGTTAGACGGTTCTGGCACCGAGCGGCGTTTAAGCAGGATAACGTGACGCCGCAACCCCCGCGGCACGAGTTCCTGTCTTCACCTGTTGCCCGACTGACCTCATGAAAATCCCTCCATCCCTTTTCGGTTCGCTGGTCATATCGCTCGCGGTCGCGTCGACCGCGCCAGCGCAAACGCCCGCCTCGGCCGACGCTATCCTGGCGAAGATTCGGGAGCGCGCCCAAGTGCCCGGCCTGGCGGCAGCCGTGGTGCGTGATGGCAAAATCGTCGCCACCGGCGCCAGCGGCGTGCGGGAAATCGGCCAGCCGGGCAACATCCAATTGGACGATCAGTTTCTGATCGCTTCCTGCACGAAACCGATGACCCGTCTCCTGCTGGGTCGTCTCGCGCAGGCTGGCACCCTGCGCCTCGACGCGACGCTGCCGCAACTGCTCCCCGGCGTCATGATGCGACCCGAGTACGAGCAGGTCACGCTGGCGGATTTGGTCGCCCACACCGCCGGACTTCCCCCGTACACGCGCATCACCCCGCGCGACACGCCGATTATCTTTGAATTGAAAGGTACGCCGATGGAACAGCGCAACCGGCTGGTGGAGCATGTCCTGATGGAGAATCCGGTGGGCGCAGTGGGCAAGGACTTCGCCTATTCCAATGCCGGCTTCGTGGTGCTCGGAAACATCATTGAGCGAGCCGCAGGCAAGCCGTGGGAATCTCTGATCCAGGAGGAGGTCTTTGTGCCGCTCGCCATTCGCTCGGCAACCATCGGCTTTCCCGCCGAAGCCGGCGCGCACCCGCGGCCAAGGGGTCATCAGCGCACGCCCGGCGGCTATGCGGTCGCCACCTACTCGCCGCCCGACGATGGCATCTTCGCTCCCGCGGGAGGCGTGTGTCTCACGGTCGGGGATTTTGCCCGCTTCGCCGCCGCCATGCTTGATGCCGACGCCGGCACCGACACGCCGTTCCTAAAGAAGATGACCGCCGCCGCCCTGCCGCCGCTCGTTCCGGCCAGTGCGCGCCGGGGCGAGGGCCTGATCGTTCACGGCGGGCAGGGAACGTTTACCGCCGCGCTCGGTGTTTGGCCCGCCAAGGGCCTGGGCATTGTCGTGTGCGTGAATGGGGGCGACGCGGACGCCGCGTGCGACGCCGCGATCGAAGCGCTGCGCGCCGCTTTTGCGCCCGACGTGCCCGCGGCTCTGGCACCCACGGATCCCGGCTCGGGGCCAAAGCTCGGCGTGATGCTCCGGGCAGAGCCGGACGGACCGGTCATTTTCGAATCGGTGATTCCCGGCAGTCCGGCCGATGCCGCTGGAATCAGGGCGGGCGACGAACTTGTGACGCTTGATGGAAAGACATTCAAGGCGATGGACCCAAGTGCGGCCGGACTCGCCCTGCGCGCGCCGGGCGTGACCATCGGCCTCCGGCGCGACGGAAAAATTCTGGAGATCCGCATGCCTGGCGGAGCGCCGCCCACCCCGCCTCCGTCGAAATAGGATTTCGAAGGCGCGGAACTGGGAAACCACGCGGGCCGGCTTGGAAAAGTGCGGATTGCGGGCAGCTTGCCGAATTCGACCATGGCAACCCTCACCTCCCTCGACGAACTCGAATCAGTCTACGGCCGGCCGGCCGAACCCTCCACCGTCAAGGAGGTGGATCACCTCACGCCGCACTATCGCGCGTTCATCGATGCCTCGCCGTTTGCGGTGCTGGCGACCAGCGGTCCGGAAGGT
>JANMQT010000190.1:0-50422 GCA_031370675.1 Verrucomicrobiota bacterium | reverse complement strand
AGACCGCGTGCTGACGGAGCGCGTCGCGCATTCACCCCCGGCCCGCGGCGAATCGCGCTGGCTTCCGGGCTGGCGCGCCCGGGTTCGATCGTACGCCTCTGGCTGACCGCGTCACGGCCACAATCTGCTTGTCAACGCGGCGCAACTCGAGCACTCTCCCGCCCCATCCCAATGATTAAACGAGCCATTTTCCTTTCGGCCGCGTTCGCGGCGATTATCACTCTCGGCGGCTGCACGACGGCCCCGGCCCCGGGTGTCGCGAGCGCCGGTACCGGTGGCAAGCAAGCGTACACCGAGGACGCCCCGGCCCTTGGTTCCGGTATTCGCAAGACCTACACGGCGGATAATCCGAATAACCCCGCTCACAGCAATGTTGAAACGGCTGACATGCGAAATCTTATTTCGGGCAGCGGCGGCGGCGGCGGAGTGCTCGGAGCCGGTAGATAAGGTCGGCGAATGGATTTGCGCGGCGCGCCTGGCCTAGCGGGCATCCGGCCAGATCGCCTGGAGTAACCGCGCGAGTCGGTGACCCCCGCGCGCGAGTTGCGGTCCCACCGCGTTGGTGGCGCGTCGCTCATACTCCGGCGGCAGACCCACCGTCCACTCGCTGCGAAAGGGCGGAGGCGCGGACGGATTTGGAACCTCCACGCGCGGACCGAGCCGGAGACCGGCGCGCGCCTCGCGGGCGAGCGGCAGGACTGAACCAGCCCAATGCGCGGGCCAGGACGCCGGGTCGCCTTTAAGGTCCCAGTCAGCCTGCGGCTTGATCTTCGCGGCCAGCCAGTCGGCGTACGCGCGCGGTTCCGACGCCCCGCCGCTTTGCGCCATCGCGCGCCGAACAGCCATGATGTCCCAGTAGAAATGCAGATTGCCGGGACCGAGCATGAGCGCGTTGGCGCCAATGTCCGAGCGATAGGACCCGCGGGGGCGCCCACGCGGATCGACAAAGCGCGGTCCGCCGTTCACCTCGGCGATATAGCCGCCCCCGACGTGAAAGGGTTGTTCAAGGTCCCCGGCAAAGTGCGCGACGAGCAGCAACGCCACCCGCGGCGTGATGCCCGTGGGATTATTCCTCGCGTCGGCGCGCCCGCGGAGAATGCCGATGCAGCGTTGGTAGAGCTGCACCAAATCGTCAGGCCGGGCGCCAATCAGATTGGGGCGGTAGCCGGCGGCCTGAAACGGAATGTCCGTGTAGTGATAGGAGAAATGTCCGGGGTTGCGCAAAAGGTAGTCGTTCGATTCCGCGTCGAATCCGCCGCGTTTGATCCGGTCCGCCCAGGTACTCGCCACGGCGAGCGTTTCGCCCGGCCGCAGCAGTTTTCTCACTTCCGCCGCGGCGCGCGTCCCGGTGATCTGCCGCTCGGCCAGCAACCCAATGGTTTCGTGCCCTTCCGAGCCCCAGCCTAAGGCGACCCGGGGGCACACTCCGAAGGCCAGCACCACGCCAAGCAGCAAGCTCGAGCGCAGTCGGCTCATGAAACCGAGGGTGGATAGTCGGACGGCACGCTCTGGGTGGGCTCGATGTGCACCACGACATCGAGGATGCCAAGGCCCGACGCCGTCAGCGTGTCCCGCACGAGGTGGGCGATGCGATGGCTCTCTGTCACCGTCATCGCACCATCGACCTCAACGTGAATGTCCATCATCAACCCGAGTCCGCTGCGGCGGACCCGGCACTTCTCCACGCCCGTGACGCCCTCGACGGCGGCCGCGATGCTCCGGATGCGCTGCTGCGTCTCGCCCGCCACGGCGCCATCCATGACATCATGCAGCGCGACGCGCAGCAGGTGCAATCCGTTATAGGTGATCACCGCGCAGGCGAACAGCGCTGCCCAATCGTCGGCGCTTTCGTAACCCTTGCCACCAATCAGCGCGATGCTGATGCCGATGAACGCCGCGACCGAGGTGAGGGCATCCGCGCGATGATGGCCCGCATCGCCAAGCAGCGCGTTGCTGCCCAGGTCGCGCGCGATCTGGCGGACCCGGCGGGCGAGAATTTCCTTCGTGACAATGACCACCAGCAGCACGGGCAGCGTGAACCACTTCGGTGCGGTGTGTGGCGTGATGATGTGGTGGACGGCCTGCACCGCGATCAGGGCGGCTGCGCCGAGCAACGCGAGGGCCACCGCCACCCCGGCCAGCGACTCCGCCTTGCCGTGACCGTAGGGATGCGTCCGGTCCGGCGGCTCGCCGGCGATGCGCAGTCCGCTCCAGACGATGGCTGAGCTGAGGATATCGGCCGAAGATTCAATACCATCGGCGATGAGGGCGTACGAACTGCCCGCCACGCCGGTGGCAATCTTGACGATGGCCAGCGCGGCATTCACCGCCACGCCAAGCAGGGACGCTCGCAATCCGGAAATGACGTTGAGGGAAGCCATGGAACTGGGCCCGAACAAAGCCGAATCCGCGCGAGCCGGCAACGCTGCCGGTCCCCGCCATCAGCCGCGAGACAATGGCACCATCGTTCGGCGATGACCTTCGTAAACCGCAACTTCCGTGATCCCGCAATCGTCCAGCATCGAACCCAGGCGTCCATAATCCTCCCCCAACTGGACGTGCGAATGCGCATCCGAAGCCGTCGTGAACGGAATCCCAAGTTCCATCGCACGCCGGATGATCCCGTGTGCCGGATAAATCTCTCCCACGGTCTTCCGCCAGCCCGCGGTCGAAATTTCGAGGGCGAGGCCACGCACCTGGATGCACCGCAGCAGTGGTTCGATGAGCGCAAGCACGTCGGTCGCCGGTCGATGCCCGTGAATCTTGACGAGGTCGAGGTGCGAAAGGCAATCCACCACGCCCGATTCCGCCTGGGCCTGCACGCGCGAGAAATAATCCGCGTAAATTTCGTCGATCGGGCGGACCGCGAACTGGCGTTCCTGTCCGGTCGAATCGAACATCTCAGGGCCGTCCAGGTGATGGACGGAACCGAGCACAAAATCCAGGTGATCCCAATTCCGCTCCACCCAGGCGCGCCCGGCCGCACCACTCACGGGATCCGTGTCGAGCTCGATGCCGGCGCGAATCTTCAAATCCGGATTCGCCGCACGCACGCGCTCGAGGGGGTCGAAGCCGACGCCCGCGTGATACCGATCGTGATCGGTGAACGCGATGTCGGTCAGACCCTTCGCCCGGGCCGCGTCGGCCCAGGGTTGGAGGAGCGTTGCGGTGTACGGTTGAGGACGGTGCCCCTGCGGGTGCGTGTGGTAATCGGAAAACGGCTTCATGCTTCGAGTGAGCCCAGACTGGGCCTCGTCAAACCGCGGCCATCATTCCGGGACGAATTGCACGACGCCGCGGAGTTTGTTTTCGTAGCCAACGACGTAACCATCGATTTGATACGTCTGGCCAGCTCGCAAATCACGCGTCGACACCCGGCGCTGGAACGCAAGCTGTTCGCCGGGATTGAGCAGCGGTGTGGTCAGCCGCGGATCCTCCGAACGGCCCTCCTGCATCTGCGCCACGACGCGGCCGGACCCCACCTCCGTCACCTGCACGTTGATCCGCTGCTCGGTCTGCATGCCGAGCGTCTGCTGCTGCTTGGTGTTGTTGACGATCGCCACGGTGACGTCCATCGAGCCCGTCTTGCCGATCCGGACGGGATTCGGCGAGTAGGTCACGACGATTTTCAGCGCCTTGTCGGTGGCCTTTCCGAAATTAAAGAATCCCCCGGTGGACCGCGCGGTCGCGTCAATTTCGTTCACTTTGGCGCAACCGCTGAAAGCAGCGACCGCAACGAGGAGGGGGAGATGGCGGAAGCGCATGGGCCGCAGTTCTAATCAAACTCCGGCTCAGTTGCAAATATCTCCGCGTGTTCTAGACAAGGCCGGTGTTCTCCGGACTCCACTCTGCCCGCGCGCCGCACCCCCGTTTTTGGCGTCGCCTCGCCCTCAGCGGCGGGTTGGCCCTCGCCCTGTTTCCCTCCTCCGGGGTGGTCGCACAGATGCCGCGACTGCAGTTGCCGACCGCGAACGACGCGCTCTTTCGCGGCGGGGGCGAAGCCTTCTACCAGTACGTGCGTCGCGATTTCAAGGGCGAGGTCACCTACCCGTGGGAAGGCGGCCAATATGGGTTCGTGCGGGATCCGGTCGAGACGGCGGACGGTCTGGTCTATGTGCATTTCCACGAGGGCATCGACATCAAGCCGCTGCGACGCGACGCGGCCGGCGAACCGCTTGACGACATTGTGGCCATCGCCGCGGGTCGGGTCGTGCATTGCAGCGAGATCGCCGGGCATTCGAATTACGGCCGCTACATCGTCATCGAACATCAGTGGGGCGGTGCGCCATACTACAGCCTCTATGCGCACCTGAGTGAAATAGCCGTCGCGCCGGGGACCGAGGTGGCCGCTGGCCAGCGCATTGCGCGCCTCGGCCATACGGGTGCCGGGATCGACCGGGAGCGCAGCCACCTGCATTTTGAAATCAACGTCATGCTGACGAAGAAGTTTGAAGACTGGTACATCGCCGGGTCCCCGACCGAGCCGAATTACCACGGAATCTATAACGGCCTAAACCTTGCCGGATTCAATGTCGCAAAATTTTACCTGGCACAGCGCGCCAAGCCATCGTTGACGGTCCCGGAGTTCCTCGCCGCGGAGGAGGTTTTCTTCAGGGTGCTCACGCCCGCGATGGATCAAGCGCCCGACCTCGTGCGGATGTATCCCTGGATGAGCGGTGGCACCGCGCCCACTGCCAAGCCGGTGTCATGGGAAATCTCGTTCACCCGCACGGGCCTTCCCGTGCGCATCGTTGCGTCGAACCAGGCGGTCACCGTGCCCACGTTGTCTTTTGTGAAACCCGCCGCCGTCGCCTACTGGATGCTCACGCGCCGGCTTGTCTACGGGGCGGGCTCGCAAGCCAGGCTTTCCCCGTACGGACGGCGCCTGATCGAATTGATCGTGGCCCTGCCGAAGGCCGGTCCGGCTCCGGTCATGTCCGCTGAACCCGGCGCCGCGCGGTAGGGCAGCATCACTAGGGCAGCATCACATTTGAATGGGGAACCGAGCACCGGTAGGGTGTGGCATGCCCGCCGAGCGAATTGTCCTGTTCTTCGACGGCGTGTGCAATCTCTGCAATTCGTGGGTCGATTTCCTCGTGCGACGCGACAAGCGCAAGCAGTTCCGCTACGCGCCGCTGCAGGGCGAGACATTCCAGGTCGTGCTCGCGGCCCATCCCGAGCTGTCGACCCTCGACTCGCTCATCGTCGTGCACGACCGCGCGGATGGTTCCCAGGAAATTTTCACGCACAGCCGCGGACCGCTCTTTCTCGCCAGCCGGCTGGGCGGCGGCTGGTCAATCGCGCGCGGCTTCTTGATCCTGCCGCGATTCTTGAGCGACGCGCTTTATCGCCTCGTGGCGCGGTTGCGCTATTCACTGTTTGGAAAGAAGGAAACCTGCCGGCTCCCCACCCCGGCGGAACGCGAGCTTTTCCTGCCCTGAGCCCGTCGGGCGGAGGCGATTGAAATTTGAGCGTGACGATTGGCCGTCCTCTGCGAGCATCCGGCCGGTTTTCGTTCCGCGTTTCACTCTCCAGCCTCCATGACCGTGCTTCGCATCGCCTTTGTGGCCTCGCTTGCCTTGGCCGCATTTGGTGGGACTGCAGATCGACAGTCTCAGGTGGCGCAGAAATTCCAGGCGGAAGCGGAACGCGTGCTTGGACAGATGACGTCGACGACCTACCGGCACCGAACGCGCGTCATCGAGGCGGCGGGCGTTTACGAAACCGATTGCAAGGGGCTCATCGCGTTCCTGCTGCGAAAAATTTCACCAGCTCATCTGGCGGTGCTTCCGGTCGCCGCCGGGCGTCGCAAACCGCGTGCGGTGGAATACCATGAGTTTTTCAGCGACCAACCCGCCATCGGACACCCCTCACCCACCTATTGGAATCGTGTGCCGACGCTCGCCGAAACTCAACCGGGTGACATCCTCGCCTGGCGCTATCGCGAAATTGTTCCGGGAAAGAACACGGGACACGTGCTGATCATCGATTCAACACCGGAGCAGGTGGAGGGCAATGTGTATCGCGTGGAAGTTGTCGATTCGACCGCGACTTCCCACGACGAGGACACGCGGCCGCGAGGCACGAGTGGCATCGGCAAGGGCGTCATGTGGTTCAGGGTCAACGCAGACGGCCAGGCGGTCGCGTACCAGCGCAATTCCGCGACTCCGTTCAAGACCGCGCCGATCGAAATCGGCCGCATGGCGGACAAGTGATGCCTGATTTTAGATTTCAGATTCAGCCACGCCTCGCGCACGTTGTCCGTTTGCCGCGATCGTCCAAAATCTAAGATCTAAAATCCAAAATCTGAAATTCCTCAGCACGAGGTCGGCACGTGTTGCGCGAGCTTGACGCCGTGCTCGAGCGCACCGGACACAAAACCGAGGCAATCCACCGCGCCCTGCGGTTTTCCGGGCAGCGCGATCACGAGGGCGCGGTCGATCACCGCCGCGAGTCCGCGGGAGAGGATCGCATTCCGGGTCAGCTTCAGCGACTCCATCCGCATGACCTCGCCAAAGCCGGGCAGTTCCACGCGCATCAACCCGCGGATGGCCTCCGGCGTGACGTCGCGCGGCGCGATTCCCGTTCCGCCCGTGGTGAGGATCAGGGAGCAACCCTGCGCCGCAAACGAGCGAATTGCCTCCTGAATCCGCGCCACCTCGTCGGGCACCACGGCCTCCGCGAGCACGGGCCAGCCCTGACGCTCACATTCCGCGCGCAGGGCGGGCCCGCCGAGATCCTCGTATTGTCCCGCGGCGGCCCGGTCCGACACGGTGATGATGCCTGCGCGAATCGATGGCTCCATGGCGCGCGACGGTAGCAGAAATTCCGCCCCGGCAAAGTTGGCGCCGCGCGTCCCGTCCCCCTTCCCGCTTCTGGAAACGCATCCGGGCGGAGGCAGGCGACGGATAAAGGGTGCAGTCAAATCTACGGCTTCCGCCACCCGCCATGAGCGCATTCACCACCGTTCTCGAAGAAATCAATGCGCTCGATCCGGAGTCCGACTACGAGCGCGTCGTGCAGCTCAGCTCCGGCGTCGACTTCCCCTCCGACACCGCGAAGGCGCTCGAGTTCGCGCTCTTTCGCACCTTTTGCGTACCGAGTATCGCCCAACACCTGAATCGCCCCGGCGCCGCCCGACTGGCGGTTCAGGAGCGGTACGAACACACGGGGGCGCTCGTCAGTGAAATTGTCGCGAACGGCACGCGGAGCGAACGCGGTCGCACGGCGATCGAGTGCCTCCAGAAGATTCGCGCGCGCCACCCGATTCCGGATCGCGACTGGTTGTTCGTGCTCTCGACGATGGTTTGCGAACCGATTCGTTGGAACGCCCGCTTTGGCTGGCGCCGGTTGAGCGGAAAGGAACAACTCGCGATCTTCTTCCTCTGGCGCGCAGTGGGCAAGGCGCTGTTGCTCGACCACCTGCCCGACAGCCTCGCGGAGTGCGATCGCTTCAATCGCGATTACGAACGGGACCACGCCCGCGCGCCGCGCCCGGTCCCGCATGCCTGCGAATCGGCGGGCGCGATGGCGCCCGGGGCTCTGCGGGTTTGCGTCGAAAACGCGCTGCGGCTGCGCGGGCGGATTGCCACCCGCCTCATTCGCCCGGCGCGACAGATGGTCCGGGTCCTGCCCCGGCTGGCGGTGAGTTGAAAGGAGCGGGGAAGGCCATGACCGCAATCTTCCATTTCTCGACACCCCACGACCGGTCATCCACCATTCCCGGCATGTCCTCCCGCCGCTACGCTGAAGGGGTTGTCCGCGATCTCAAGTTTCAGCCGCATGCCGGAGAATATGTGGCCCGCTTCACGGGCCGGCTGATCTGCGGAGAGCTCGGGGAAGAGCAGCCGGACGTGGAAATTCATTTTGAGGCGGAATCCGCGGTGGCGCACAGCGAGGGAGTCCGGATCGAATACCGGACCAAGCGCTGGTATTTTTTCGAAAACGAATTCCACCTTTTCCTGCCGGTTCGATTGCAGGAATTCTTCGAGGAGCTCTGCTTCGAGGCCGAGCGCACCAGCGAGCTGATCGAGCCCGTCCTGTCCTTTCTCATGGAAGGTGACGCCGTTTCGAATGTCCAGAGCGACGCGCGGCTCGGCTTTCCGCTCGGCCAGACTTTTTTCGTCGAGCTCTCGCCGCGCTAGGCGGCTGGGCGTTCTTGCCGGAAGGGGGGCGCGCGTGCTATGGCAGCCGGCGTATGCACGACGCAGCCACCTCCGAACCAACGGATGACGCGGTTGCTTCGGCGCTCCCCATCATGCGCGAGTTGTACGCAAAATCGCGTTACCTCGCCGCCAATGCGCACCTCCAAAGCCTCCCAGCTCCAGAGACTTGGCTGGCCGCGGAGCCCATGGTCTTCGCGGCGCGGCTGATCGCAAACCTTGGCGCCACAAGACGCTCGACGGCACTGGTTCTGCGGGCCGATCGCCTGTCGCGGAGACGGTGCCCGGAAGCGGCCCTATTCCGCGGGTACGATGTGCTACAGCGCCACGGACCCTACGCGGCGTGGCGCTACCTGCGCCATCGCCCGCCACCACTCGACGCCGACCGGAAAACCCGCTCGTCCTGGCTGGCGTTGGAGGGGCGGGTCTCCGCCCTCTTCCGCGACTTCGAGACGGCGGAGGCGCGCTGGCGCCAGGCGTGGGAAATCACCGATGAGCCGAGCTGGCTGCTGGTGGAGCGCAGCGAAATACTCGAGGCGCAGGATCGATATGAGGAAGCCCTGGTCGCAGCTCGAGAGGCGCTCGTCACGCGGCCCTGGTTCCGGCCAGCCCTGCACGCAGAGGCCCAGATGCTGTCGCTGTTAAGCCGGGATGCGGAAGCGGTCGACCGACTTGCCGCAGCGTTGGCCAACACCGAGTCCGGCAGCCTCGCCGGCCATCGGGCCGAGCTCTTGATCGAGCTGGGCCGTCCGACCGAGGCACTTGCGGATCTCGCATCGGCGGAGAATCTGTCCCCGCTCCGCGAACCCACCTACGACACGTGGCTGGCCGCGAGGCGCGCGGAAGCGCACTATCTGCTCGGCGACTACGCGCGTGCCGCCGAATTCAGTGAGAAGGTGGAGCAGCCGTGGCACCGCGACCTGGCCCAACGCCTTCGCGCCGAGCCTCCAGCGGGACAGCATCGTGTGCAGCTCGACGTACCCTTTGTCCGTCAACACACCTATACCTGCGCACCAGCGACACTCTCGGCATTGACTCAATTCTTTGGCCGGCCGGTGGCACAGGAAGTGATCACGGCGGAGATCTGTTATGACGGAACCAGGCCGGACGACGAGCGCGAGTGGTTGCGAAGAAACAGCTGGGTAACCCGCGAATTTCGCGTCGACTGGGAGAGCACAAAATTGTTGATCGACTCAAATATTCCGTTTGCGCTCGCCACCACATCCGCGTTGCAGGGCCATCTGCAGGCGGTCACAGGATACGATGAATTTCGACGCACGGTCATCATCCGGGATCCTTTTGAACGCGCCCAGCGAGAGTGGGATGAAAAGGATTTCTTTGCGCGATTCGCCGCGGCGGGTCCGCGCGGTTTGGCCTTGATTCACAGCGAGGACGAGGTTCGCCTCAAGATCCTTCTGACCGCGACGCTGCCGGACGCGCGGGAGTACGATGAATTGCACGCGCTGCGGCTGGCGTTACGGCGGCACAATCGGACGGAGGCGGAGAGGTGCGCAGCCGAAATTACGCGCCTCGCGCCCGACGGACTGCTCGATCGGCAGACCCGTCGTGAACTGGCGTGGTACGATCGCGACGATCCGACCGAGCTCGCCCTGGTCGAGTCAATGTTGGAGAAATATCCCAACGACGGCCGTTTGCGGGTGGCAAAATTGTATGCGCTCCAACGGCTCGCGCGGGGGCCCGAAGTTGAGGAATGGTTAAATCGCTGTGCCCACGAACCCGTTGGAGACCAGACGCAGCTGGACGCCACACTGGTCTTTTGGCGGGAAATGGCCGTTTCACTCACGGGCGACGAACGCATGGCGGTCAAGGCGCGCCACTGGATCTTGCGGGCCCTGCACAAACAGCCGACCGACGGTCAGAATCTAGTGACGGTGGCCCATTGGCACTGGGGGCGCGGCGATTTCGAGGAGGCGCTGGCGCACTACCGTCTCGCCGCCACGGTGCGAGTTCATGACGAGAACCTCTGGCGAAATTTCTTTGCCGCGAGCCAGCATTTTGGCCGTGGCGACGAGGTGGTCGCATTGCTCGAACAGCGCTTTGGAAGTCTGGGCGCCAGCTCCTCAAACCCCGCGCGCACACTCGTTGGCATTCTCAATGAACGAAACCAATCCGAGCGCGCGGCCTCAGTGCTCGCCGACGCCATCAAGCTGCGCCCAAACGATCCGGAACTCCTGCTCTTTGCCGCGGAACATTTCGCGCGCATTGGCGAGCATGCTCGCGCCGGAACCTTGCTGGAGACGGCGAGAAGACTTGCAGCGCCCAACGCGTGGCGCCGCGCGGCTGCGGTGGTCGCGGACTACCGCGGCGACTTGTGCGCAGCGCTCAAGCGGTGGCAGCAGTTACTGGAAGCCGAGCCACTCGACGAGGCGGCGAACCGGGCCGTTGCGCGTCTCCTGGCGGAGACGTCGCCCGATGGTCCTGCCGCCGCGATCACGCATTTGCGCGTGGCACTCACGCGCTATCCGCATAGCGGACCACTGCATGTCAGCCTTTGCGAGTGGCTGGCTCGGTCTGGAAAGGTCGGCGAGCGCGAGGCCGCGTTGCGCACATTCCTCGAGGTGCAGCCAAACTCGGCGTGGACCCAGCGCGAACTGGCACTGGCGTTGCTCGCCGAAAGCCGCCCAGGCGACGCGCTGGTCGCGCTCAGTGAAGCTGCGCGAATGGAACCACGAAGCTGCGTCGTTCATGCCATTCGAGCCGAGGTACATCTCGCGCTGGGCGACCGCCTGGCTTGCCAGGACGATTGTCGCCGCTCTCTTGCGTTGAACGCTGATCACGTAGCGGCGATGCGCACGTTGATCCACGCCGCGCGAGGCACCGACGAAACGCGGGATGCGCTGCAATTCGTGGAGGGTGAGCTGCTCCGCCAGGTGACGCACGGCGACGGAATCATGACCTTTCGGGAGTTGGCGCAGGCGCTGATGCCGCCGGAAGAGCTGTTGGCGTCACTGCAGCGAGCCTTCGTGGCCCGACCCGATCTATGGCAGACGTGGAGCGCCCTGGCATCGCAACTCGCGACGATGAAGCGATTGGACGAGGCTCGCGACATCTGCGCGCGAGGCACCGCGCGATTCCCCTTGGTTCCTCGACTGTGGGTTGAATTGGCTGACATCGAGGGTTTGCGCAAACAGCACGAGGGCGAGATTGAGGCCTTGCACCACGCCCTGTCAGTAAACTCCGCGTATGGCTATGCCAGCCGAACCCTTTGCCGCGCCCTTAGACTCGCCGACCAAACCAGTGAGTCGGAAAGGGTCATTGACGCTGCAATCGCCGCCGCCCCGCTCGATTCGCTGAATTATTTTACGCGATCCG
Source organism: Verrucomicrobiota bacterium (assembly GCA_031370675.1). Classification (GTDB taxonomy): domain Bacteria; phylum Verrucomicrobiota; class Verrucomicrobiia; order Chthoniobacterales; family SZAS-18; genus SZAS-18. Next base: position 38,927 of record JANMQT010000190.1, on the reverse strand, counting down.
AAATGCGCTGGTCAGCGGGTCGGCCTGATGAAGCCCTCGCGGACCTTGAGCGCGCCATTCAGCTGAATCCACCTGAGCAATTGAACTGGCGGACCTTGGCCCACCTCTCTGCGAGGGTCGGGGATCCCGGCCGAGCAGGTCGACTGGCCACGGCCCTGAGCGAGTCGCGGCCCGGGGATGCGGACATCTGGTATATGCGTGCGGCCATCCCCTCGCACGGACTGGCATCAGTGGAGCGGCTCGCCGCGATTCGGCGCGCGATTGAGTTGCGTCCGCAATTCATCGAGGCCCACGATTTGCACGCGACCCATCTGGCGGAACATGGTCAATATGCCGAGGCTATGGTGGCCACGGAACCGGCGGCATGGAAGCCCGGCGAAATTCCGCGTGAGCTGCGAGGTCGACGCGCATGGCTTCACATGCATCGTGGCGATCGGCCCACGGCACGCGCGGAGATGCGCAAGGTCGTCGTCGACTTTCCAACCTACGAATGGGGATGGCAGTGCATGGCCGAGTGGGCTGACGCCATGCAGGATCGAACCGCCGTGCTAGAAGCGGCACAGCAACTTGCGAGAATCGCACCGGGTGACGCCACGCCGCTGGGATTCCTTGCCGATGCGAAGGTGGCCCTGGACGATCGGGTCGGGGCGAAGGCGGACCTGAGGGAGGCACTGCGCCGGTTGCCAACCTATGCCTGGGCGGGGCGGAGATTGCTCGACCTAGAACTCGAAGACGGCGACCTCGCAGCTGCCGATCGCGTGCTTGCCCACTTGATCAAACATTTCGGCGCGGGCGACCCGCGGGCCACCTTTGCCGAGCTCTGCATCGCCTGCGCCCGGAGGCAGCGAGATCAAGCCGACGACGCCCTGCGCAGCCTGTTTCGTTGCCCACCCACGGAAAACAGCCTCTTGGGCGATGGGGTCGAAGCCTTCTCCCGCGTATTCACAACGCGAGTTGCAGAGGACCTCTGCTACCGTGCCCTCGGCGACCCCGAAGTGAATCCAATCACCGCCGCACATTGGGCCCACCTTCGGGCCAGCCGACGCCCTCGGTTTGGGATTTCGTCTGCGCTTGATCACCTCACTCCCGGCCCAGCACGAGTGGAAGCGCTGACGTCGGTCGTCAATGAAATGGGCGAGCAACGCGCTGGGATTTGCCTCCGCGTTCTTCTTTGGAAGTTCGGGGATGAACTGCGCGCGTCGACCCAAGCGTGGGGAACTGCTGCCTTTGGACTTACCAATTGCGGACGAATGCAGGCGACCGCCGATTGGGGTCGCGATTGGCAGAAACGCGCCGAGGCCGTCCCTTGGATGCTGTGGAACATTTCCTTGTCGAATCGAGGAATCGGCGACGACGCGACCGCCGCACGGGTCACAGCCCATGCTGTCAGTCTGCCTCCCGATCACACCACGTCCACTCACCTTGGATGGTTTGCCCTGGATTCTGCATTAAACGGAACCTCGGCCGAAACGAACAAGGCAATCGCGCGAGCGCACGAGCTTTCGACGGGTGACAACGCGGCGCAGTTTGCGCGGCGGTTGGCGGAGATTCTCCGTGACTTTTCGTGTGCCGCGCCTGCAGAGATGGAGGCGGCGACGACTGAGGCGCGAAGGCAAATCGGTGCAGCCTACAGCACCCCGGGAACAAATCTGAAGTACGACCGGGTTTGTCAGCGAGCACGATGGCGCGCGCTGCGATTTGTTGCGGCCGCCTCTGGACGCACCGCCGATCGCCTGCGCGCCGCGCTGGCGAGACCAGCACCCTTCTGGCTATCCGGATCGTCACCACCGTGGACTATGTTTTCGGGAAAGGGATGGTACCTCTTGCTTCTGCTCTTGATCTCAATCCAAGCGCTTCGAGCCTGCGCCACCCGGTAGTCGAATGATTCCGTCGCGTCGCATCGGCCGCCTCGTCGTCCTGTCCGGCCGGGCCTGCTTCGCTCTCGTCGAGCTTTCGCCGCGGTAGGCTGGCGGGCGCGCACCTCGTTCCGCGCGGACGGCCAATCGATTGCCCAAATGTGGCGGGGCGCAATCGCCCTACTTCCCGACCGGTGGAATGGGAATCATGCCCGGGAAGACGTAGGCCTGGAGCAAAGCGATGATGCCAATCACGGCCGCGCCGGCGATGGAGTGCCAGAACACGGTTCGGAAGATGGGCCCGAGCGCATGGCTCCGTTCCGTGGGATCGTCATAACAGGCCGCGCACGCCACCATAATAGACTGCGCGTCGATCATCTTGCCCATCACGCCGCCGGTCGAGTTGGTGGCGACAATCAGGATGGGATTCAAGTTAAGCTGTTGGGCCGTAATGCGCTGCAGGCTGCCGAACAGGGCGTTGGAGGCCGTGTCAGAGCCCGTGAGGAAGACACCGAGCCAGCCCAGATACGCGGCGAAGAACGGGTACATGAAACCAGCCCCCGTAAATGCGAGGCCGAGGACGGCATCCATGCCGGCGTAGCGCGTGAGGAAACCAAGTCCAAGCACCTGGCCGATCACCAGGACCGGCACCTTCATTCGTTGCAGCGTGCGGCCAAGCGCTTCCTTCCACTGGGCCGCGGTCAGCTTTAGCACCAACCCGGAGAGAATCGCCGCGACAAACACGCCGGTCCCAGCCGCCGACAACCAGTTGATCGTGAACTTCGCGGCCTCCGGCTTGGCATTGATCGCTGCCACCGGCGGCATCCGTTGCACCAGGTTGTGCAGCGACGGCATATCCCAGGCCGGCAGCGAGAGCGTGCCCGCGAAAGGCGAACCAAGGATCGTCGTGGCAAAGGTGGCGCCGGAGAAGAGATTGTTGAGGTACTTCTTGAATTCCGGCATGCCCCAAAGGGCGCAGCAAAGAATCAGAATCACCCACGGCATCCAGGCGTGGATCGTTTCCTTGGTCGAATAACGGTACTTCCACTCGCTGGTGTCCGTGGTCGCGGTGGCGATGCTCTTGCCGGATTGCTCCAGCGCTTCGCGCTCCGACCGCAGCAAAAAGCGCGTCTTAGGATGCCAGACAAAGCGGAGGAACAGCGCCGTGCAGATGACCGAGAACACGCCGGACACCACGTCGGTCATCAAGTGGAACGCGTTCGTTCCCGAGGCAAAGAATTGCATGATCGCAAACGAGAGACCTGCGCAAAGCGCCGCCGGCCAGACCTCGAACACTTCCTTCCACGTTCCGCCTTCCATTTTCACGAACGTGGCGACCAGCCAGAATGGAACGAGAATCGAAACGAAAGGCAGCTGGCGACCAGCCATGGCGGAGAGGGTGACCTGGTCCAGACCGCTGACCGCGGCGAGCGTCACGATGGGCGTGCCGATGGCGCCCCACGCCACCGGCGCGGTATTGGCCAGCAGATTCAAGACGGCGGACTGGAAGGGTTTGAAACCCAGCCCCACCATCACCGCACCGGCGATCGCCACCGGCGTGCCGAATCCCGAGGTTCCCTCGATGATGGCGCCAAACGAAAAAGCAATCAGCACGCACTGCAGGCGCCGGTCGAACGAGATGTGAATGATGGATTCCTTCACGACCTCGAACTTCCCGGTCACCACGCTCATCGTGTAGAGGAACATCGCGGCCAGGATGATCCAGATGATGCCGAGGAAACCCGAAAGCGTCCCCAGCGCAAAGGCCGAAATGGCCGGGGCGATCGGCATTTTGAAGACGATGCACGAAACGAGGAAGGCGGCGATGACGCCGAAGAACGCCGCGTAAGGCGCGGAGATGCCGAGGTGCACGTTTCCTTGGGCATCGCGGTGCCGGTGCAGGGCGATAAAATACAACAAGACGACGATTGGGATCGCTGCGGCCAACGTGGACAGAAAAACATTTCCCAATGGGTCATAACTTTGCTGGTACATGGCTTCCCTTTCGGTTGGATTTAACTGAGGGCGTTCATGTTACCCAGCAAATATTCGCTTTGTACATAGAAATTCACCGGCCGGCCGCGAGTTCCCCTGGCACCGGGCAACTCGCCTCCCCGGGAACAGAGGAAATTCGCCGCATGGCGACCGGCTACCGCGCGGCGGCGCGTTCGCGCACCTCGGCCAGCCAGGCTGGCGCCGGATGCAGGTCGGATACCGTCCCCGCCTTCGCCAACTGACCCGGCGTCGCGCTGCCCGTGATTTCCGGCAACCGACAAGAAGCCGCGATCAGTCGGCCCAAGTCGACGCCGGTCTGATAGCCCATCAACTGCAGCATGTGCGCCGCGTCCTCGGTGCAAATATTTCCCGTCGCCCCCGGTGCATACGGGCATCCGCCGAGCCCACCGAGTGAGGCATCGAAACGAACCGCTCCGGCGCGCAGTCCCGCGCACACATTGGCGAGACCCATCCCGCGCGTGTTGTGAAAGTGCAGCGTGAATTGCGTCTCCGACGCGAGCGCCAACGCCCGGCCTGTGAGTTGCTCGACTTGCGCCGGATTCGCCATGCCGGTGGTGTCTGCGATCGTGATCCCACGGACGCCCAGATCTCGAAAACGGGCGATGAACCCCAGCACCGTGTCCTCCTCGACACGACCCTCGACCGGACAACCGAAACACGTCGAAAGGGAAATGTTAATCGCAACCCGCGTCGACCCGGCGAAGCGCACGATTTCGACGAGTTGCCGGAATGACTGCTCCCGGGTCATCCTCAGGTTCATGAGATTGTGGGTCTCGCTCGCCGACATGACCAGGTTCAGCTCGTCGGGTTTGTGCGGCAGCGCTCGTTCCGCGCCGCGCCGGTTCGGCACAAGCACGGTGTACTCGACGCCGGGCTGCCGGATGATACCAGCCATCACCTCATCCGCGTCGCGCAAATTCGGGATCGCCTCCGCGGAAACGAAAGACGTGGCCTCGATTTTGGCGAGGCCGGCCCGCCCAAGTTCATTGATGAGCGCGATCTTCGCCGCCGTAGGGACGAAGCGATCGAGGCTTTGAAATCCGTCGCGCGTGACAACCTCCTGAAGGTAAGTGCGTTTGGCAACGGCGGTTGACGGGGACATGGCGGGGAAGCGGGAAATCATAGCACCGTTCCCCCGCCCTCGCCCGCTTCATCCGGGCGCCCCGGGTGTGTCATGAAACCATCATTGCCAAAATCCGATGCATCCAAGCCCGACTCCCATCGCATAAAGCCGACGCAACGACCGAACCGTTCCGATTCCTGAGGGATCATACACGGCAAAAATTCGTTGGTCAGACCAACCCATCCACCATCCACAGAGATCCCAGATTGTATGTTTAAGAACCTCAAAATCAGTGCCCTGCTCCTCGCCCTCGCGGTTACCCCCGCGCTCGCCAAGGATAATCCCATGGTCGGCGGGGCGCCCATGCTCGCGACCAAGGACATCGTCGACAACGCGGCCAACTCCAAGGACCACACCACGCTCGTTGCCGCCGTCAAAGCCGCCGGCTTGGTGGACACCTTGAAGGGAAAAGGCCCGTTCACCGTCTTCGCGCCGACCAATGCGGCATTCGCCGCGCTGCCCGCCGGCACCGTCGAAAACCTGCTCAAGCCCGAAAACAAGGCCACCCTCGTCAAGGTGCTGACCTACCACGTCGTTCCCGGCGCCCTCACGGCCGAGGCCATCGTCACGCAAATCAAGGCCGACGGCGGCACCACCAAGGTAAAGACCGTCGCCGGTGAGACGCTGACGGTGAAACTCAACGGCGCCAACGTGGAGATCGTCGATTCAAAGGGCGGTGTCGCCACGGTGACGATCGCCGATGTGATGCAGTCCAACGGCGTCATCCACGTCATCAACAAAGTCCTGCTCCCGTAAGCGGATCTTTTTTGCAGTCTCGCGTCGGGGCGTGTTCCAAACCGGGACACGCCCCTTCGTCTTTGGATCAAAGATGGCCAGCCGCGCCACGAAGCGCCCTTGCCGGTTCGCCGCCGGGACGGAACAGTGCCCTCATGCGCTGGATTTCCCTGGGCGACTCGGCCGTGCTCATTCGCGTCTCCGACGCGGACGCCGCCAGCGCCTTGGCGCGGCGCGTGGCGGCCGCGCGTCCTGACGGTTTCATCGAATGCGTGCCCGCGTTCGATTCAGTGACCGTCTGCTTTGATCCGCTGCGCGTGACTCCGGGTGCGCTGATGAATGAGATCGCGCACCCCCGGCGCGCGCCCTCCCGCCGGAAGTCCGCCGTGACCGCGCCGCGCGAGATGATCATTCCAGTTTGCTATGACGCGCGTTTTGGGCCCGATCTCGCCGACGTCGCCGCCCGCTCCGGCCTCGATATCCACGGCGTGATCAAGCGTCACGCCGCAGGACGGTATGTGGTCGGCGCGATCGGCTTCATGCCCGGATTCCCCTACCTCTCCGGGCTCGATGCGCGACTGCACACGCCGCGGCGTGCCACCCCACGCATGCAGATTCCTGCCGGCTCCGTGGGCATCGGTGGCGCGCAGACCGGCGTCTATCCGCTCGCCAGTCCCGGCGGTTGGAACCTGCTTGGTCGCACGCCGGTGTCGCTGTTCCGGCCGGACAATGAGAGCGAGCCGACACTGCTGCGGCCCGGCGACCACGTGCGCTTTCGCGCTATCACCGCGGAGGAATTCGGCGCATGGAAGTGATTGTTCGCCGGCCTGGCGTCCTGACGACGCTCCAGGACCTCGGCCGGCCCGGTCGGAGGCAGCTCGGGATCACCCCCGGCGGCGCGATGGATCCACTTTCGTTGCGCCTCGCGAATCTGTTGGTCGGCAACCCGGAAAATGTTGCGACGCTGGAGATGACGCTTCACGGGGCCGAGCTGCGCTTCGACCACGACGCGCTGGTGGCAATCTGCGGCGGGGACTTCGCGACCTCGCTCGATGGCGTCGAGCTTTCCACGCAGCGACCCTTCCGCGTCGGGGCGGGTTCAACCCTTTCGATCGCCGGCGCAAGTCGGGGGTGCCGCGCGTACCTCGCCGTCGCGGGGGGATTCGAAATCGCATCAACGCTGGGAGGCTGCGGCACCGACTTGCGGGCGGGATTTGGCGGACTGCAGGGCCGCGCCCTCCGTGCCGGCGACGTCCTGCGCGCCCGCGACATCACCGTTCCATCGGTCGCGGGCGGCTGGTTCCTGGCGGATGACTGGCTCCCCGATCTCGCGGGTAGCGTCATGCTGCGCGCATTGCCGGGTGAGCACATCGACGAATTCGAACGGAATATTTTTGATCACGCGTTTGAGGTGTCGCCGCAATCGGATCGCATGGGTCTGCGGTTGCGCGGCGAGCCTTTCCATCGCGCCCGGGGCGGCGAATTGCTCTCCACCGGGGTCATGCCCGGCACCGTGCAAATACCGCCCGATGGTCATCCGATCATACTCGCAGCGGATTGCCAGACCATCGGCGGCTATCCGCGGGTCGCGCACGTGATCACTGCCGACCTACCCACCGTCGGCCAGCTCCGGCCCGGTGACTCAGTCCGCTTTGTTGGGATCGACCTCCAAAGCGCCCGCGCGGCGCTCGTGGAGCAGTCCTTGAACCTGCGCCTGCTCCGAATCGGCTTGGCGGGGCGGCTGCCGTGGGTCAGAACGGACGCATGTTCCGCGTGGATCTGAACTGCGATATGGGGGAAGGCGCCGGCGACGAGGCGGAGCTCATGGCACTCATCTCGTCCGCGAATATCGCGTGCGGGGGGCACGCCGGGAGCGCGCGGACGATGCGGGAAACCTGCGAACTCGCCGAGCAGCACGGTGTTGCCATCGGCGCGCATCCGAGCCTCGCGGATCGCGCCAACTTCGGCCGGCGGGAGCATCCGATCACCCAGGCCGCGGCCGCCGCGCTGGTCACGCGCCAGCTTCGCGCGCTCGCGGCCTATGCCAAGCTCCGTCACGTCAAACCGCACGGCGCCCTCTACAACATGGCGGCGCGGGATCCCGCGCTCGCCCAGGCCATCGCCATCGCGGTGAAGGAATTTGATGCGACGCTCGTACTCTTCGGCCTGGCCGAAAGCGAGCTCACCCGCGCCGGGACCGCCGCGGGCCTCGTGGTGGCGCACGAGGCCTTCGCCGATCGCACCTATCAACGCGATGGATCGCTGACGCCACGTTCGCAGCCGAACGCCCTGCTGGAGACTCCGCAGCTCGCCGCCGCGCAGGCGGTCCGCCTGGTCCGCGTGGGCCATGTCCGCGCCACGGACGGGACGGAGATCCCCGTCCGGGCCGATACCATCTGCCTCCATGGCGACGGCCCGCGCGCGCTGGAATTTGCGCAGGCAATCAGGCTCGCGTTTGATCGCACCGACATTTCCGTCGCGCCGTTTGCGCCAAGATGAATTTCGTGGTCTTTCTCGCGGCGGCCGCCGAGCCGGCGTCGGATCTTCATCCGCTGCTGAAACTCACGGGCATTCTCGTGGTCGCGGTGGGCTTCGCGCTGCGGGTCAACACGCTGCTCGTCGTGATGCTGGCGGGGATCGTCACCGGCTTGATCTCGGGGATGTCTTTCCACGAGGTCATCGCGCTCTTTGGAACCTTCTTCGTCGAGAATCGTTACATGTCGCTGGCCGTCATCCTCACCGTGCCCGTCATCGGCCTGCTCGAACGCTACGGCCTGCAGGAGCGGGCCGAGTACCTCGTGCGCCGGCAGGGCGGCGCCACCGCCGGGCGCGTGCTGCTGCTCTACCAGGCGATGCGGGAAATCACGATCGCCCTCGGGATTCCGATCGGCGGTCACGCCGGCATGGTGCGACCGCTGGTCGCCCCGATGGCCGAGGGGGCGGCGGCAGCGCAGGGCGAACTTGATCCAAAATCCCGCGCCGAAATTCGCGCGCACGCCGCCGCCGCTGAAAACGTCGGTAACTTTTTCGCCGAGGACATCTTCATCGGCGTCGGGGCAATTTTGCTGATGAAGGGATTCTTCGACACCGTCGGCATGAACGTCGGCGTCTGGGACATGGCGCTCTGGGGATTTCCCACTGCGCTGGCGGCGTTCGGGATCGGCTGGTGGCGCTACCGCGCGCTCGATCAAAGGATTCATGCCAGGCAGCGGACCGCCGCGGCCCCGGGGGGAGAAGGCCATGACGCTACTCAACATTGAGTCCTTCTACCTCGTGGTCGGCGTCATTCTCGCGCTGATCGCGGTGCGCATCGCGCTCGACGCGAGCCATCCTTCACGCTGGGGCGCGAGCGTGTTTTGGGGGCTGTTCGCCGCCACCTTCCTGCTCGGCAAGCGCGTCAGTCCGCTGCTGATCGGCTACCTTCTGCTGGCGATGGTTTTACTCGCCGCGCTCCAGCAGGTGAAGAAGTCGAACGAAGTCAGCACGCCGAAATCCGAGCGACTCGCGTCCGCCGCGCGCTTGGGCTTCCGCGTCTTTTTGCCGGCGCTGCTCATTCCGCTGGTTGTCGTGCTCGGTTCCCTCCTCTTCCGGTTCTTGGAAGTTGGACGCTTCCGGCTCGCTTCGGCCGCTGATGCGACCCTGGTCGCCCTCGGCACCGCGGGCCTGGTCGCGCTGGCCGCAGCCATCTTTGTCACGCGCGCCCCGGCCAGCGCGGCGGTGAAGGAGGGCAGCCGCTTGTTGCAGATGATCGGCTGGCCGCTGATTCTCCCGCAGATGCTCGCGGCGCTCGGGGGTATCTTCGCCAAGGCCGGCGTCGGCGACGTCGTGGCCAGGATCGTCGGCAACGCCCTGCCGACGCAGATTCCATTCGTCGCGGTGGCCGCCTATTGTGGGGGCATGGCCATCTTCACGATAATCATGGGCAATGCTTTTGCGGCCTTCGCCGTGATTACCGGCGGCATCGGCCTGCCGCTCATCGTGCAGCAGCATGGAGGCAACCCGGCCATCATGGCCGCCCTCGGGATGCTGGCGGGCTACTGCGGCACGCTCTGCACGCCGATGGCCGCGAATTTCAACCTCGTGCCCGCCATGCTGCTCGAACTGGACGATCATCACGCCGTCATCAAGGCGCAGCTTCCGTTCGCCGGAATCATCTTTCTTTTCAACGTGGCCATGATGTGGCTGCTGGTGTTTCGTTTTTGATCATGCCTCGCACCGTCCTGCTCACCGGCTTCGAACCGTTCGGCGGGGAATCCGTCAACCCCTCGTGGGCGGTGGCGGCCGCGCTCGACGGCGCGCGCTTTGCCGGCGGGCTCGTGCACGCGCGACGCCTGCCCTGCCTCTTCGGCGATTCGCTCCGCGTTTTACGTACGGAAATGCGCGCGCTGAAACCCGCTTTGATTCTCTGCCTCGGGCAGGCGGGCGGTCGCGCGGGCGTCACGCCGGAGCGGATTGCCATCAACGTCGACGACGCGCGCGTCGCCGACAACTCCGGTCGTCAACGGGTGGACGCGCCGGTCGTCCGGGGCGGACCCGCGGCGTATTGGTCCACCCTGCCAATCAAGGCCATCGTCGCCGCCCTCCGCGAGCAAGGCATGCCGGCGGAAATTTCGCAGAGCGCCGGGACGTTTGTCTGCAATCACGTCTTTTACGGACTGATGCACTCGCTGGCGCGCTCGCGACGACGCCCGCGGGCGCGCGGAGGATTCATTCATCTTCCGTTCCTGCCCGGGCAGACTCGCGACAAGGCGGGCAAGCCCAGCCTGTCGCTCGAGCGGATGATCGCGGCGGTGCGTCTGGCGGTGGCGGTCTCGCTCAAGCCAGGGCGGGATCTTCGGGTTGCCGCGGGCAGCACGCATTGAATCGGCCGGCCCCGGCGCGATTTTCCCCTCGCCAGCAGGTCGGAAGTGGCCTTCATTTCCGGTCACGGGCGCCGCTCCTCCCCTCCCCGCGGGCGGCGTCATTTCAACCGCCACCCCGTCTGTCCGCATGAACGAAAAGCCCCCTGTCCTCGATCCCGAAACGCAGACCACCGACGACCCACGTTGCATCCCGATCGCGCTTGATGCTCCCATTGAGGAGGGCGACGCGATTGCGTACCCGAGCTATACCGCCGAGGAAAACGAGACCTGGAAAATCATGTACGCGCGGCAGCGCGAATTGTTGCCGACGCACGCCTGCCGGGAATTCCTGGCTGGCATGGACCGTTTGAAGTTTCCGGAGGACCGCATTCCCGCGCTGCGCGAGGTGAGCCGGGAGCTCGACAAGGGCACCGGCTGGCGACTGGCGCGCTCTCCGGGCCTGCTGCACGAGAAGGATTTCTTTGAGTTGCTCGCGCGGCGTGTTTTCCCGAGCACCGACTACATCCGCCCGCGAAAGGAACTGGACTACACACCGGCGCCGGACTGCTTCCACGACATCTTCGGCCACTGCCCGATGATCATGCTGCCGGCTTTCGCGAATTTTTACCAGCGCATCGGCCAGGCCGCCGCGAACGCCGAGGGCGACGTGCGCGTCGGCCTCGTGCGAATCTACTGGTTCACGGTGGAGTTCGGACTGGTCCGCCAGAACGGCAAGGACCTGATCTACGGCAACGGCATCGCGTCATCGTTTGGCGAGGCGAAAAACGCCATGACCGAGGCGGTCGAAAAGCGACCCTTCATCCCCGAGAAGGTAGCGGCGCAACCGTACGACATCTGGCATTTCCAGCCCGTGCTGTTTGTCGTCGATTCCTTCGAGCACCTCGAGAACAGCTTCGACGACTGGGCTAAGCGCAACGGCTTGCTGAAATAGCGCCGGCGCTATTCGACGTCGCCCAACTGGGGTCGCAGGATGATTTCCTCGACCACGGTCCGGCGGTTCATGCGGTAGGCGTCGAAAAACGCCTGGGCCACGTCCTCCCCCGGCATCATGCGCCCGGCCGGGACGCCGCTGCCTTCCCACGACGGTGACCAGGCGGCGCCCGGCAGGACCGTGATCACCCGCACGCCGCGCGGCTTCAGTTCCTCGCGAAACGCTCGGGCTAGACCCAACACGCCGTGCTTGGCCGCTACGTAGGCGCCCCCGCGCGGAAAGCCGCGAAGGCCCGCGATGGACGCCATGAAAAAAATATCGCCCCGCCGCCGCGCCGCCATCGCCTTCGCGAACTCGCGCGTGACCAGGAATCCGCTGCGGAGATTCGCGGCAATGATCGCGTCGAAATCCACCACACTCATCGACCCCAGCGGATCGGGCCGAAACGTGCCGGCATTGTTAATTAGGACGTCGACTTCGCCAAAGCGCGCGCGAACGCCCCGCGCCATCTCCCGCACCGCGGTGGCGTCCGCCAGGTCACAACGAAAGATCTCGACGTCCGAGGCCCCGGCCGCGCGACACGATTTTGCGACCGCGCGCAATTTACCGGCCTGCCGCGCCACCAGCGACAGACGACCTTGCGTTTCGCGCGCAAAAACCTCTGCGATGCACGCGCCAAGCCCCTGGGACGCGCCCGTCACGATAATATGCGGCGGTCGTCGGGCCATGACAATCGCCCGTCAATCCAACGCGGCATCGCCGCGAAACTTCGGCCCGTAGTATTCGGCGAAGTTGCGTTCCGATTCGTACAGGCGGACGCGATGCAAGCGTCCCGACTTCAGCTTGGGCGCGATTTCGTTCCAAAACGCGATCACGAGATTCTCCGTGGTCGGAATCACGCCCTCGAGAAAACCCACCTCGACGTTCAGATTCCGATGATCGCAGGGCGTCACGATCGCCTCGTTGAGGATCTGCTTGAGGTCGGAAAGATTACAGACGTAGCCGGTGCGCGGGTCCGGCTCGCCGATCACCGAGACCTCGAGTTCGTAATTGTGGCCGTGCCAGTTAGGATTGTTGCACAGGCCGTAGGTGGCTTGGTTCCACGCGTCGCTGAATTCCGGATTGTGCAGGCGGTGGGACGCATTGAAATGCACGCGGCGCGTCACAATCGTCGTGCCTTTGAGCGGACGCACGGACGGCTTCGAGGGCGACGCCTGGCCGCGGGAGTGCGGAGGGGAAACAGGCATGGGAGTTAGCCTAAGGCATTCCCGCATCCGTTCAAGCCGGTTGGGGAACGGCCCGTCAAAGCCAAAACGTGGCGAGGCGCGGCGCTGCCGCCGCGGCCCCGGGAAACCACCAGTTGTTCCGGACTAGGGACGAATAAAGAGTCGGTTGCAGCTCGGATCACGGACCAGCGCGCCGTGCGGCACGCCGCGCACATCAATCTCGTAATACGGAGAGTATGGGCTGATGACGAAGCCCCTTCGGCCGGTCGTCGTTGCGACCGGGTAGCTGCCCCACGGTTCGCGATAGCCCGTGCCGTAATAGCTGTTTTGGTTTTCGGCGACCACCGCACCGACGAGACCACCCGCGACCGCGCCAGCTGCCGCGCCAATGGCTGCGTTCTGGCCGCTGCCGGTCAGGCCACCGATGATCGCGCCAGTGCCGGCGCCGTAGGCAATGCCAGCCCCAACGGGCGTTTCACAGGAGCTGAGGGAAAGGGTCGAGACCGCCAGGGTCGCGGCGGTCAGAGTAGGGAGTAGTTTTTTCATCGGAATTGGATTTGGCAGGTTTTGACGAATGCTGGAGCAGCTTCTTCACCAAGATCGTCATCATTCATTCGAAATTCAACCCCGGTTTGGATGCGTGCTTCGGATCGACCGCGCGTCTCTGGAGAAACGGTTGCGCAATCCGGCCACCGCCACCACCCAAAGCTTGTGCAACGGACCCAGGCGGTAGGACTTCGTCAGGACATGGAAGCCATCCGAGCGCATGCGCGCGAGCAGCCGGTGATAAACCTCCCGCATGATCTCGGCGGCCACCATCGGTCGCCGGTCCACCGCCGGCAGCGCGGCCAGGGCCGATTGATAGAGCGATTCCGCGCGCGCCGTCTGAAAGCCCATCAGTTCGCGAAAAGCCGCATTCTCCTGCCGGTGTGCGATTTGCTCCTCGGTCACGCCGAAGCGCGTCATTTCCTCCCGGGGCAGATAGATGCGGCCGCCGTTGGCCTGATCCTTGGCCACGTCGCGGATGATGTTCGTGACCTGTAGCGCCAGGCCCAGCTCGACGGCGTAGCGCCGACTGTCGGCGTCCTGGTAGCCGAAGATCTCGATGCTCACGAGGCCAACGGCGCTGGCCACCCGGTGGCAATAGACCCGCAACTGTTCCCACGTCTCGAACCGCACAGGGGCGAGATCCATTTCGACACCGGCGATGATTTCGAGGAAATGCGCGGGCGACAGCCGGTACTTCTCCATCAGTGCACGCACTTGCATGCCGAGCCGATGCGGCTGGGGGGCGTCGACGGGCTGGGTCAGGTTCCGCTTCCAGGCATCGAGGTATTCCTGCTTCGTCCCCGGAGGCAGCGACGCCGAATCCGCAATGTCATCCACCACGCGGCAAAACGTGTAGAACACATCCATGTCCCGTCGCTTCTCCTTCGGCAGGACGAGGAACGCCAGCGCGAGATTGGAACGGCTGGAATGATCCTCCGCGGCGGTCGCAAAAGTTTCTGACTCAACGCTCATGGGGCGACGCGACCCGTCCGGTTGCGCCGACTCATCATGGCGGCGGACACCCGCAAAGCACAAGCGTTCGCACGCCGCCGGCTCGTCTCCATTAGCGGATCCAGCCGATGTGTCCGTTGAGCGGAGGCCAGTAAACGAAATAACCGCGCCCAACGACGTTCTCCTCCGGCACGGTCCCCCAGAACCGGCCGTCCGAGCTGCTGTAGCTATTGTCGCCCAGGGCGAAGTAATTTCCGGAAGGGACCTTGAAAACCTGCCCGGGATTTCGCAGGTAACGCGCTTCCCGGAGGTTGCCGTAGCCCCGGTAGCCGTCCTCGGCAGTCATCACGCGCGCAAAGCCCGGCCCCGACGCGAGCACCCCATCCACGAACAACCGTGGAGCTTCAATCCTGAGTTCATCCCCCGGAACCCCGGCCAGGCGCTTGATGTAATAGTCGCCCTTCACCGGCTGGCCCGCGTCGTTCTGGCCCGCGCCAATTCCGACAATGCCTTCCGTGCGAAAGACAAACACGTCGTCCCGACGGGGCGCTCGAAAATGATAGGTCATCTTGTCGACAAAAACATAGTCCCCCTTCTGCACGTAGCCGCGCGCCACGAGCTGTCCGGCGCGATACGCCTTGCCGGGCCCGACTCCAAATCCGTCCACGGAACTCATCAATTGCTTGATCGGAATTCCCACCGTGTCCGTGCCGCCGCTTTCCCATACGATGGTCGTGCGTTCGAAGATACCGAGGAGCTTTCCGGGGCGCAGTCCCGCCACCTTGTCCTCGCGCAGCGCGACCAAATCCACATAGGATCGGCCCAGCAATTCCTCGGCCCACCGGAGCACCGGGCCAGGCATCGGCTCGGCCGCGGCGATGTTGTGGACGATCAATCCGTTCAAGGTCGGCTGCATCGAGCCGGTGGGAATCTGGAACGGCTGGAGAAAATATGCGCGGAAGGCGACCACCACGGCGATGGAGGCAACAATCGTCTCCGTCCAGTCGCGCCACGTGTTCTGCGGCGGGAGCACGTGTTCGAATTTCTTGTCCAGCGCTTCCGCCGCCGTTTCCACCGCGCCCTTGTCCCTCGCCGCGATGGCCCCCCGTAATCTCGCGATCCCGGACTCCAGATCCGCGATCGTTTCCGCCGGAAGAAGATCGCGGCGCCGGTGCAAATGCGATGTCGCATCCTTGGCGAGCGCCCTGGCGTGCTTGAGGTAGCGGGGGGAGAAGAGCATAAAGAAGTTAAACGTTAAAGGTTAATTGGATCAGGGACGAAGGCTGACATCAATTTCGATTTCTTAACTCGTAGCCCTTAACATCATCACCCCGCCTTCAATACCTCAATGAACGCTTCCTGCGGGATGTTCACGGTGCCGATCGACTTCATGCGCTTTTTGCCCTCCTTCTGCTTTTCGAGCAACTTCCGCTTGCGCGTGATGTCGCCGCCGTAGCATTTTGCAATCACGTTCTTGCGCAGCGCGCTGACATTCTCGCGGGCGACGATCTTTCCGCCGATCGCGCCTTGGATCGACACCTGATAAAGCTGCGGCGGAATCACTTCCTTCAACTTCGCCGCGAGCAGGCGCGCGCGGGCATCGGCCTTGTCGCGATGCACAATGCTGGAAAACGCATCGACCGGCTCGTTGTTCACAAGCATGTCTAGCTTGACCAAATCGGACGCGCGATAGCCAGTATGCTCGTAATCCATGCTGCCGTAACCCCGCGTGATGGACTTCATCTTGTCGTTGAAGTCCACGAGGATTTCGTTGAGCGGCAACGTGGATGAAAGCATCACCCGGCGGGTGTCGAGCGTCTCGGTGTGGTCGATCGTCCCGCGCTTGTCCATGACGAGCTGCATCATGTCACCGATGTTCTCATTCGGTACGAGCAGGAAGGCCTTCACCACCGGCTCGCGAATCTCCTCGATCGAACTCGGGTCGGGCAGGTACGCCGGGTTGTCGACGTAGACCAGCTCGCCGTTCCGCTTGGCCACCTCGTAGATGACGGACGGGTAGGTGGCGATGATGTCCATGTCGAATTCCCGCCGGAGCCGCTCCTGTACGATTTCCATGTGCAGCAGGCCCAGAAATCCGCAGCGAAAACCAAACCCCAGCGCGACGCTGCTTTCCGGCTGATAGACGAAGGCCGCGTCGTTCAATTGCAGCTTCGAAAGCGCCGTCTTGAGGTGCTCGAAATCGGCCGTGTTGATCGGGTAGATGCCCGAATAAACCATGGGATGGATCTCCTGGAAGCCCGGCAGCGGGACCTTCGCGGGAAAACGCGAATCGGTCAGTGTGTCGCCAATCTTGACCTCGGAAGTCGTCTTGATGTTCGCAATCAGGTAGCCGACGTCGCCCGACACGAGCTCGTCACGCGGCTCCATCTTCGGCTTGAAGACGCCGACCTCCTTCACGTCGTAGGTGTTGCCGGTGCTCAACATGCGCATCGGCATGCCGGCCTTGATCTTGCCGGAAAAGACCCGCACGTAGGTGATGACGCCGCGGTAGATGTCGAAGACGCTGTCGAAGACGAGGCCGCGAACGATTTCAGGCTGGGGCACAGCCTTGGGCGCCGGGATGCGGTGCACGACGGCCTCGAGGATTTCGTCGATGCCCAGGCCGGCCTTGGCGCTGGCGTGAATCGCCTCCTCGTGCGGAATGGCGAGGATGTCCTCAAGCTGGCGGTTGACCGACGGGATGTCCGCGTTCGGCAAATCGATCTTATTGATGATCGGGATGATGGTCAGGCCCTGCTTCATCGCGAGATGCACATTGGCCACCGTCTGGGCCTCGACGCCCTGCGCCGCGTCCACGATCAGCAGCGCGCCTTCGCAGGCCGCGAGCGAACGCGAGACTTCATATGCAAAATCAACGTGACCGGGCGTGTCGAGGAGGTTGAGTTTGTACTCATGGCCGTCCTTGGCCTGGTAGACCATCGCCACTGGATGCGCCTTGATCGTGATGCCGCGCTCCCGCTCCAGGTCCATCGAGTCGAGATGCTGTTCCTGCGCCTCGCGTCGCTGGATCGTGGAAGTCCACTCCAGCAGCCGATCCGACAGCGTCGTCTTGCCGTGATCGATGTGCGCGATAATGCAGAAATTTCGAGTGTACGGCGCTGCGGTCATCGGAGGCCGCACTATGGAGAGCGCACCCTCCCCGTCAACAAAAGCGGGGGCATTTTGCGGGCTCGCCACGCCGGACAAATCCCGGTCTGGCTTCTGGTTTCCGCGCTCGCACGCGGGGATCGCGGGCCGCATTGAACTCGCCCCGGGCGGCGCTATGCTATCAGCTCGAGCAATCCAACATGGCCGCCCAACCCGAACCCTTCGATCGTGCCGCCCTGCGCCAGTGGGCGGGGGACAAGCCCTTTCAACGCGGGGAGGAATACTTTCGCGAGGGCCGCGTCCGCGGGCTGAAAATCGAAGGCACGGTCGTCACGGCCCGCGTCAATGGACGTCGACCCTACAAGGTCCGGTTGTGGGGACAGGCGGGTGGCGGGGTTGAATACTCGTGCGATTGCCCCGATGGGCGGGAAGGAAAATTTTGCCGGCATTGCGTCGCGATCGGCCTCGCCTGGCTGACTGGCGATGAGCGTGGCGGCAAGCCCGATCCGCTGCGCGAGTACCTCAAGAAGCTGCCGCGCGAACGCCTCGTGGAATTGATGATCGAGGCGACGGATTACGATTCGATTCTGCGCCGTCGCTTGTCGCTCGAGAACTCGCTGCTCGAGGCGGGCTCACGCCCGGAGCCGGCCTCGTGGAAAAAACTCATCCGCGAGGCCATCGCGACCAAGGAGTACATCGATTACGAAGCGCTGCCGGATTATGCCCAGGGCATCGAGGAGGTGTTGCGCCCGCTGCCCGATGCGATCGGCAACGGGGCAGCCGCGCTTGGCCTGGAGCTGTGCGAGTTCGCGCTCGCCGAGATGGACAAGGTGCCTGACCTGGTGGATTTCTCGGACCCGGCGCTCGCGGAGATCTGGCAGCAACTGCAAGACTGGCATTTGCGGGCGTGCCGTTTGGCGCGGCCGGATCCCGTCGCGCTGGCGCGCCGGCTGTTCAAGGTTGAGGTGGACAGCGCCCTGGGAAATTTCCGGGATGTCGCCACGACCTATGCGGCCGTGCTCGGCGAGGCGGGCCTGCGCACCTACGCGGAGATGCTCGAGGAGGAGTGGACCAAGGTGCCGCCCATCCTCCCGGGAGAACGCCCCGCCTCCATCGACCAGCGGCGCGTGCATCTGACCACGATGATGGAGCGCCTGGTCGCCGCCTCGCAGAACGTGCATGCGATGGTCGCCGTGAAGTCGCGCGATCTTTCCACCCCGCACGATTTTCTCGGCATCGCGGAGTTGTATCACCAGCGCGGTCGCCTGCTCGAGGCCATTTCCTGGTGCGAGCGCGGCTGGGACACGTTCAGGGACCGGCACGCGCAGGCCGAGGATTTGCGCGAGTTGCTGCCGAACCTTTACTTCGAGGCCGGGCGGAGCGCCGATGCGCTGCGGGTGGCGTGGGACCGGTTTGCCGATCGCCGATCGCTCGAATCGTTTCATCAGATGATGGCACACGCGCGCCGCGCGGGCGACGACGATGGTCCGTGGCTCGAGCGCGCGATCGCGCATCTCCGCGAACAGCCACCCCGCGAGATCGAACAGGAAGGCGTGTTGATTGAGGTGCTGCTTTCCGATGGTCGCGCGGAGGAAGCGTGGGATGCGGCGCAGGCCCATGGGTCGCCGGCGCACTTGTGGCTGAAGCTCGCCGAGCAGCGCGAACGCCGAAATCCCGGCGACGCGGTTGCCATCTACCGCCGTGCGGCCGAGGGGTACATCGCAGGCGGCTCCGGCACTTCCTACCGGCAGGCAGCCGAGTATATCTCACGGATTCGCCGGCTGATGGAGCGGCAGGGCCGCCCCGGCGCGTTTGACGCGTATCGCGCGGAACTGCGCGAGGCGCACAAGTCGCGCCGGCCGTTCGTCCGGCTGCTCGACGCGATGGAGTGAGGGGAAGTGCGAATGCGGAAGTCGGAAGTAAACGGCCTTTCATTCCGACTTCCGCATTCCGCATTCGCACTTCTATCGACTCTTCCCACCGACCGCCACGATGATGAGGATTACCATCAAGACCGCGAGCACGAGCAGCGTGATCTTGACCCAGCTCTTGGGGTACTCGCCCTCGAGTTTGCCGTTGTAGCCATTGATCACCACCTGCCATGCCCGGCCGCCGTAGGTGTAGGACAACAGCCAGACGGGCAGAAGTATGTGTTTGTAGGTGTCGGCCGCGAATTGTGGCGAGATTTGCAGATTGCGCTGCGTGTCACCTGGCACTTCGCCGGCACAAAGCGCCTCCAGCTTGCCCGTCATCTGCGTGCGCGCGTTCTGGGCCGCGGCGATCAAATCGATCTGGTACTGCTCCACCACCCAGCCGGAGAGAAATCCCGGATCATATTTCACCAAATCGGTGGTGGTGGGAAACGGTTCCACCGCGCGAAGCAGGCGCGGCGTGATGCCCTTCGACGCGGGAATCAATTCGTCGTCGAAAAAATGATCGATTTCACCCGCGGCATGTTCCCAGCGCACCTGGCGGACTTCGCGCGTCTTTGCTTCCCCGTCGCTGTCCGTGAAGCTCTCGGTCTCGTAGTAGTAGTAGCCGGCCTCGGCAGTCCAGCCGCAGTGCACCCGGGAATCAAAGGTCCAATACGGCAGATACATGCCATGCACCGTGTCGGTGAGCGCCGCCTTCTTCAGCCGGTCCGGTGCGAACCAGACGCCGCCGTACCACTTGCGCACCGCATCGCGGGCGTTGCTCTCGCTGAACTTGAAGGGCAGCAGGCTCTCGGGACTGATCGGCGGCTTGGCTTGCTCGTAGGGCACGAGCGAGCCGGAGCCGCAGAAATCGCAGCGTTGGGACACACGCTCGGGCGGGAAGACCGAAATCGCCTTGCAACTCTGGCATTGCACCGAACGCGTGGCCCGCTGCCACCCGCGCTCGTCGTCCGGAATGTTGCGCAGCGCCGCCGCCAGATCGTGCTCGTGGATTTCGCCGGTGTTCGGATCAATCTTCGCTGGCGACTCCGTGCCGCAATACGAGCAGATGAGCGCCTGCTTGGCGGCATTCCATTGCGCCTCGCCGCCGCAGACCGGGCAGGAAAACTTACCGCGCGCCGTGAAGAGCGGTTGCTCCGGGACATTCGGATCGGTCATGCGAAAACGAAGCGGCGGGGCGCGCATCCGGCGGGACGTATCCCGCCGGATGGCGATGAGTTCCTAAATGGCTGGCGGCTCAGCTGTGGAGGAAATCCTCCAGCGCCTTGCGCGTCACGCGCCACGAAGCGCCGATTTTCTTGCCCTTCAGATCGCCGGACTCGAGGCTCGACATGACATCCGCCTCGGTGACGCCCAGTGATTCCGCCGCCTGCGCAGGGGTGAGCAATTCGGGCAGCACCGCAGCCGCAGCCGGAGTGGCCGCCGCTGCGCCCGTTGGCGCCGCCGCGGCGGGAGCCACCGTCGTCGCGCTCGGGTCCATCATGGTGCGCGCGACCTGCATGCCAACCGCCATCTCTGCGCCGATGCCGGCGACGCCAGTCCCACCCTTTTCAAGGCCCTGGGCCAGCTGGAATTTCACATAATCGTTGAGGTTGCCGACCGCGCCCATGCTGGCGCGCTTGTCCATGGCCTGTTCCACCTCGGGCGGTACCGACACGTTTTCGATCACGAACGATGTCATCTGCAGGCCGTACTTTTCCGTAAAGGCCGGATTGATCACGGGCATGAGCGCTTCGCCGAGTTCCGAGTAGCGCATGGCCACGTCGAGCACCGGCACCTTCGCCTTCGCCAGCGCCTCGCTAAACACGCTGACCATGCGCGAACGCATCACGTCGCTGAATTCCTCCAACCGGAAATGCTCGTCCGTGCCGGCG
Source organism: Verrucomicrobiota bacterium (assembly GCA_031370675.1). Classification (GTDB taxonomy): domain Bacteria; phylum Verrucomicrobiota; class Verrucomicrobiia; order Chthoniobacterales; family SZAS-18; genus SZAS-18. The sequence continues at coordinate 17,762 of JANMQT010000190.1, read as the reverse complement.
ACCTCCTTGAGGAACTTGGGTGCATCGATGATGCGGAAATCATAGGTGCCGTAGGCGCGCGCCCGGACGATGCCGAGGTCCGCATCACGCATCATTACGGGATTTGCGGTGCCCCACTTGTTGCCGGTGAAGACACGGGTGGTCACGAAATAAACGTCCGCCTTGAACGGCGAATTGAACGCGTATTTCCAACTCTTCAGCTTGGTGAGAATCGGGATGTTGTCCGTCGTCAACGTGTGCTTGCCGGGACCGAAGGCGTCGCCGAATTCGCCGAGGTAAACGAATTGCGCCATCTGCGACTCGCGCACGATAAGCTGTGCGCCGTTCTTGATTTCCTGGTCGTTATCCGGAAAACGATGGGAAAGCGTGTCGCGCGAGTCATCGAGGAAGTCGATGACTTCGAGAGCCTGGCCCTTGATGAAGTTGAGAATGCCCATGGGAGTGGAGGTCTGGTGCGTTGCAGTGAGCCCGGAGCGGGCGGGAAACGTCCGTGAATATGATGCCCCCGGGGCATCGAACAAGGCAAAATCAGGCGTCGAAATGGCCATCGGCCGCCGCCACCAGAGTAAATCTCTGAAGACACGGGCTCTGTAAAAAATTATGCGACAGTGGGCCCGTGACCCCCCAGCCCCCCAACCCTGCCATGGCGAGGCTCGAGCAGCAGCTTGGCTTCGTGCTTGAGCTCGACAAGCTGAAGGCGGTCATCCGCCAGACGCCCCTGCCGAACCAGCATCGCCGCGAGAATTCGGCCGAGCACAGCTGGCAGCTCGCGACCATGGCGCTGGTGCTCGCGGAACACGCCCGGAAAAACATCGAAGTCACCCGCGTCGTGCGGATGTTGCTCATCCACGACGTGGTGGAAATCGACGCGGGCGACGCCTTCATTCACGACCCCACGGCGCGCGCCGCGGCGGCCGAACTGGAGCAGGCCGCGGCCGAGCGCATCTTCGGTCTTTTGCCCGCCGGACAGGCGGAAGAATTCCGCGAGCTCTGGCGGGAATTTGAGGCCCGAAGCACGGCGGAGTCAAAGTTCGCCCACGCGCTTGATCGCCTGATTCCGATCCTGCACAACTACCATGCGGGCGGCGGGAGTTGGGTCGAGCATGGCATCACGAAATCGCAAGTGATCACCCGCTGCCAGCACATGCAGGAAGGATCGCCGATCTTATGGGAAATGGCGCTTCGCGTGCTCGACCAAGCCGAATCTCGCGACTACTTCCGCGCGGAGTAATCAGGCGAGACGGCGCCCGCGCCAGTCGACACGTCAATACTCACGGCGGTCCGACGCCTGCGAGAGCGGCTCGTTCAACTCAGGGACGCTGGGAATGCCAGCGTCGCCTTGATCGAGTTGCTCGCGCAGGCCCCTCGCAATGCCGGCGGCAATGCGCGCGCGAAACTCCGGCTGGGAAATCTTGGCGGCATCGGACTTATTCGTCATGTAGCCGCACTCCACCAACAAACACGGCACGTCAGGATTGCGCGTCACGCGCAGGCGCCGACGGATCACGCCAACATTCGGCAACCCGGTTTCCGCCACGAGGGCACGCTGCACGCGCACCGCGAGACCGTGACTGTCGGTGCGCCAGTAAAAGGTGGTCACGCCACTCGCGTTCCGGCCAGAGGCGTCGTAGTGCACGCTCACCAGAATCGCGTTGTTGCCGCGCTGGCCGTTCGCCATAGCCACGCGTTCGTCGAGCAGATAAAAGCGATCATCGTTCCGTGTCATGAGCACGCGGAATCCATACGCACGAAGATCGCGCTCGAGCAACTTCGCCGTGTCGAGCGTCAGTTGTTTCTCCACCAAGCCATTTCCCCGCCCCCCGGAGTCCTTGCCCCCGTGACCGGGGTCGACCACCACGGTGTGGAAGCCCTGCGGCTTGCGGGGATCGGCGCCGCCGCCATACGAGGCGCAGCCGACTTGAAAGAGGGCCGCGGCGCCCACCAGAATTGCGAGACTGCGGGAGAGAAGCTTTTTCATGGCATCAAAATTCGTAGTGAAAGCGCGCGAGCCGTCGCTCCATCTCGGCCACGACGCGCTGCTCATCCGCCTCGTCCTGCGCCGCAAACGTGGCACTGATGCGCAGAAACGCTCCGGCATCATCCCACGGCACCGTCGAGATGAGATGCTCGGTGATGAGCCAATGAGCGACGGCCTCGGCGTTCTCGAATTCCGTCCCGACCCCCCCGCCCGCAGGCGTGGCGACACGGGGCGCCGGCACGTAGAGAAAAAACGAGCCGCGCGGTTTGTCGGCTGCGAAACCCAACCGGCGCAGCATGGGGACGATAAGATCCATGCGCCGCGAATATTTTTGCGCAATGCGATCGGTGATTTCCGGATGCTCGTACGCGTAGGCGGTCGCGTTCTGGATGCCGAGGAATTGACCCGAGTCCGTGTTGTCCTTCACGTCACCGTAGGCCTTCACGAGCAACTCGTTGCCCGCGACGAAGCCGCAACGCCAGCCGGTCATGTTGAAATTCTTGCTCGCGGAATGCAGCTCCACGCCCACCTCCATCGCACCCGGCGTGGCGAGAAAACTCAGCGGCTTGCCCTCGAAAATCAGCGCGGCATACGCAAAGTCATGCAAGACCACCAGCTGGTTGCGCTTCGCGAAAGCCACCACCTTCGCAAAAAATTCCGGCGTCGCGCTCGCGCCGGTCGGGTTGTTCGGATAGTTGAGCACGAGCGACTTCGCCCGCGCGAGGATGTCCGCGGGAATCGAATCGAGATCCGGCAGGAAGCGGTTTTGCCGCAACAAGCGCAGGTTATAAACCTCGCCACCGTAATATTTGGCGTGCGTGCCGAACACCGGATAGCCGGGCACGGTCATCAGCGCGACGTCGCCCGGATTAATCAAAGCCGCCGGCAGGATGGACAGCGCGGCTTTCGAACCGATGGAATGCAGAATTTGGGTGTCGGGATTGACGTCCACGCCGCACACCTCTCGCAGGTACTTGCCTGCGGCCGCCTTCAGGCGCGCGCCCCCGTTGTCCGCATAGCCGCGGTTTTCGGATTTCTTCGCCTCGGCGTAGAGCGTGTCCACAATCCCGGCATCGGCCATGCCGTCGGGCTCACCGACGCCGAGGTCGAACAGCTCCGTGTCCGGGTGCGCGGCGAGTGCGGCGCGCTTGGCCCGCTTGATCTTCTCGAACTTGTAGATCGCGGTGTCCTTGCCGTAGCGATTGCCGCCGATGCGGTTCGCGAAGAGTTCCTGGAGGTAGCTTTCCGGCATGGGTGGGTAGAATGGCACAAGGTTTTCCCGACGCAGGCAGAAAATGCGAGACAGCCCTCGCGAGCCTGGAGCATGATGGGCGCCCATGGAATCGGAGAACCTGCAGAAATTTCGCGCCAATTTCCAATCGTTCACGGAGTTGGGCGTGGCCTGGCGCGATCTGGATGCCCTCCAACACGTCAACAACGCGGTTTATTTCAGCTATTTTGAATCCGCCCGGGTCGAGCACCTGAGCGCGTTGCACGCCTACGACAATCCAGAAACGCGCAAGACCGGGACCGTCGTCGCGAGCACCCAGTGCCGCTTCCGGATTCCGCTCACCTATCCTGATAAGATGATCGTCGGCTCGCGGGTTGTGGACCTGGGCACCGATCGATTCACCATGGAGTACGCCATCCACAGTCATCAGCACGACCGCATCGCGGCCGAGGGCTCGGCCGTGGTCGTATCGGTCACCTTGCACGACGGGCGGAAGACGCCGGTGCCAAACCGCATGCGCGCCGCGATCGAGGCAGAGCTGGCGAAATCGAAGTAAATTCGAAATTCGAGTCTCCCTGGTAGCCGGCTCGCTGAGGCCGGGGTACGGGACGCCGCATTCGCTGAACCCGCTTCCGCGCGAGTCTGACTTCCCATTCGCCAGGGTCAGCGACCCCGGCATGCGACGCTCACCTACGGCGCAAGTTCACTTCGTGGTGCGCACCAGGCCCACCATCACACCCTGGATGGTCAGTTCCTCGGCCGGCACCAAAGTTGGATAGCGGGGATTCTCAGCCTTGAGGACCGGGTTGCCGTCCACGTCGCGATCCAGGCGCTTGAGCGTGCTTTCGCCGTCGATCAATGCGGCCACAATGTCGCCAACCTTTGGCTCCCGCCGGGCGATGATGACAATGTCGCCATCCATGATGTGCGCCCCCATCATCGAATCGCCCGTGACCTTCAAGGCGAACGTGGTGCCAGGGTCCTGCACGCGGAAGCGCGCCAAATCCACCCGCATGCGCTCCGGCATGCTGAATTGCTCCGACGACACGGCGAGGCCGGCGGGAATCGCACCCAAAAGGGGAATTTCGGTCCAACCCGACGCAGCGCGCTCGATGGGAAGGTTTCCCCGGGCCCGGCGGTGGTTCGGACGGATCAGGCCTTTCTCCTGCAAAGCGACCAGGTATTGCTGGACCGAATTTGGGCTGCGCAGCCCAAAATGGTGCTGAATCTCGCGAACGGTCGGCGCCATCCCAGTCACCTCGACTTGGTTTTGGACGAAATCGAGGACAGCGCGTTGCCGGTCGGTCAGCGTATCAGCTTGAATCATGAATCCCACTGTATGCGGGATTCATGCCAAATTGCAATGTTCATTTGTTCATATATTCAGAGTGCGCCGGCCAAAAGTACGAGTGTGCCCCTCGATCAGACGAGACTCACGCTGGTTTTGCGATATGAACATTTGTTCTAATAAACTTCCGTTCATCTACTTACACCGTGAAAAAAAATTACTATAAAGGTGTTTTTTCTTTGACCTGTGGAATCAAAATCGCTTTATCGGTGGAGTGAAGTGGGACGAGATGGGGTCAAAAACCAGCTCTGAACACCTTCATCCCACCCCATGCGCGCCGAGGAAAATCGCTCTGTGCCCTTCTTCGCAGGAGAGTTTTCCCACTCTCTTGACCCGAAGAATCGGGTGAGCATTCCCGCGTTGTGGCGGCGGGCGGAGAAGACGGAGTTCTTCCTGGTGCCGTCCCCGAATCACGAAAATTTGCTGGCCTTTCCGCCTGCAGAGTTCCGCGGGGTGAGTGAGCGCGTGCTGTCCGACGCGTCGCTTGCCCCGCGGGACAAGCAGACCTTCCTGCGGCAGTTCAATTCCAAGGCGCGGCTCTGTCCGCTCGACGCGCAGGGTCGTCTCCTGATCCCCGCCGAGATGACCAAGGCAGTCGGCGTCGGACAAACCGCGCTGCTGGTCGGCAACGATCGCCGCTTTGAAATTTGGAGCCCCGCCCGCTGGTCGCAGAAGATTGCGAGCGACTCGACCACTTACCAACACGTCGCGGAGGCGATCGGACTATGAGCGGCCCGACGACGAGCGCGCCGGTGGTCCTTCGCCGGTCTGTCCTCGGCTCCTTCATCGCCATGCGTACATTTCAGATCCATCGATCGAGCGGAACGGAAACGACGGGTGGCGCGGAAGGACTGCCCTTCTACCACGCGCCCGTGTTGCTCGAGAAAGTCCTCGAGTTGCTCGCGCCGGCGCCGGGCAAGGTGATCCTCGATGGAACGTTGGGCGGCGGCGGCCACGCGGAGGCGATTCTCAATGCCGGGGCGCAACTCATCGGGCTCGACCAGGACGCAGCGGCGCTCGGCCAGTGCCGCCGGCGCTTCGCCCGCTCCAGTCCCGCGCCCGTGCTGGTGGAATCAAATTTCGCCGCGCTCGGCCAGGTGCTGGATCAAGCGGGGTTGCATCAGGTGGACGGTATTCTCCTCGATCTCGGTGTCTCGTCGCGCCAGCTGGAGGACGGCGAGCGGGGCTTCAGTTTCATGCGCGACGGCCCGCTCGACATGCGGATGGATGCGCGCAATCCGATGACCGCCGCGGAACTGGTCAACGGCGCGTCGGGCGAGGAGCTGACCCGGATTTTCCGCACGTACGGCGAGGAACCGGCCGCGCACCGCGTGGCCACGGCCATCGTTCGCCAGCGCGCGCTGCAACGGATCGAGCGCACGGTCGAGCTCGCGGCCATCATTGAGGGCGTGATTCCGCGCCGCGGGCCGCGGCATCCGGCTACACGCATTTTTCAGGCGTTGCGCATGGCCGTGAACGCCGAGCTCGCATCGCTGCAAGCGGCGCTCGAGGCCAGCATCACGCACCTCCGCCCCGGTGGTCGCCTCGCTGTGATGACCTTTCATTCCCTCGAAGACCGAATCGTGAAGCGCTTCTTCAAGGAGACCACGATGGCCACCATCGATCGTCCCGAGTGGCCCGCGCCGCGCCCGAATCCCCGTCACTTTTTCACCCTCATCACCAAACCCAGTCTCGCGCCGAGCGAGCCCGAGATGTCCGTCAACCCGCGTGCCCGCTCCGCCCGCCTCCGCGTGGCCGAGCGTAGGTAGCGTGGGGTGTCCTCATCCCGAATCACCTAACCTAACCATGAGCGCCCTGCGCCAACCTCCCACCGCCTCGATCCGCCTGGTCCCGCTGATGATGATCGCGTTCGTCACGATCGCCATCTCGGGACTCGTCATCGTGTACTTGAAGAATCATCTCCACTCGCTCGGCGCGCAAAGGGTGATGCTAGAACGTGAAATGAAGGACCTCGCCGCCAAGGCCGCGGTCAACGACGCGCAAATCGTCAACCTCACCTCGCGCGCCGCCTTGCAGCGGCGGCTCGAGGAAGGCTTCCTCAAGCTCGTCCCGATCCGCGCGGACCGCCTCGTCCGCGTGCGCGCCTTCACGGAGCCACGCGAATCCGTCGCCATGGCGGGTTCGGCCGCGCAATTCCAGCCGGTCGCTCACTCGCCCCTGCGTTGATTGACCTGGTCCCCATGTTTGATGAAATCCGTCCCCCGACTTCGCGCCAGATGCGCTCCACCCCGGGATGAACAGCCGCAGTGCCAAACGCCGCATCGTCGGAGTCTTCGTCGCCTTTTCGCTGCTCTTCACAGCCTTCGGGCTCCGTCTCATCCAGATCCAACTCTGGGATCATGAGAAGTATGTGACGATCGCGCGCGGCGCGCACGTCCACCGCGTGCCCATTCCCGCGCAGCGCGGCTCGATTCGCGACGTGCGCGGCGAAGTGCTCGCCGCCAATCTGCCGCTCAAGCGCGTCATCATTGACGGGACCCGACTCGCCTTCCCCCGCCCTCCCGGCGCGCGCCCGGCGAAGAATCCCACTGCCGGGGAACAACAGGATACCGCCCAGCGCGCCGCCGAGCGCATCGTCTCGCTGCTCGCCGCGCCGCTCGGGATCGAGGACGCGGATCGCCGCGAGGCGACTGACCGCGTGCGCGACAGCGTGCCGATCAGGACCATCGAGGGCGGCGTGGAAAACTTCGTCCGGCCCGGTCGCCCGTACCTCGTGATGGGTCGCAAGATCACCGAAAAGGATTCCGAGCAGATTCGCTCCATCCTCGAGTCCGAGAAGGTGAAGGGCGTGTACTTCGAGCCGGATTCGTCGCGCATTTATCCGAACGGATCCCTGCTCTGCCATGTGGTGGGGTTCCTCGACTCTGACGGCGTCGGCGTGCAGGGCATCGAGAAGACGCTCGAGCGCAACCTCATCGGCCAGCCAGGCTACCGGGAGATCGAGCGCGACCGGTTCGGCAACGAACTGGCGCAGTATCGCGGCATCGAGCAGGCGGCGCGCGATGGCGACGACGTGGTGCTGACGATTGATTCCGCGCTGCAGGCGGTGGTCGAGCGCGAGCTGGACGAGGCGATCAAGAAATACAAGCCGGAGATGGCGACGGTCGTGATGATGCGGCCGGGCACCGGTGAGATTCTCGCGATGGCGAGCCGGCCGGATTTTAATCCCAATGAGTTTCGCGAGTCGGAACCGGAGCAGATGAAGAATCGCGCCATCCTCGACATGGTGGAACCGGGCTCGACGTTCAAGATTGTCGCGGTCGCGGCCGCCCTGAACGAAAGGCGCGTAAAGCCGGACACGATGGTCTTCTGCGAAAACGGCCGCTGGGAATACGGTGGCTCGCTGCTGCACGACGCGCATCCCTACGGCACGCTGAAGGTGAACGACATCATCGTGCACTCGAGCAACATCGGCGCGGCCAAGCTAGCGATTCAACTCGGCAGCCGTCCGTTTTATCAATACATCCGCTCGTTCGGTTTCGGCGAGCGCACGGGGATCGAGCTGCCCGGCGAAATCGGCGGCCTTGTCCATCCGGTCGAGCGCTGGAGCGCGATCTCGATCTCCCGCATCCCGATGGGCCACGAGGTCGGCGTTACGCCGCTCCAGCTCACCAACGCAATGTGCACCATCGCCAACGGCGGCAAACTCATGATGCCGCGTCTTATACATTCCGTCATCGACAGCCGCACCAACCAGCCGACGCTGATTAGCGAACCGGTCGAAACCCGCCGCGTGATCAGCGAGCAGACGGCGCGGCAGATGCGCGACGCGCTCGAGGGTGTCACCGGTCCGGGCGGCACCGCCAAACTGGCGGCCGTGAAGGGCTACCGCGTCGGCGGCAAGACCGGAACCGCGCAGAAGGTGGATCCGAAAAACGGCGGCTACCTGCACGGAAAGTACATCGTCTCCTTCGTGGGCTTTCTCCCGGCCGAGAATCCTGAAGTTGTCTGCCTCGTGTTGTTCGACAACGCCCAGACCAAGCCCAACGAGAATTTCGGCGGCTCCGTGGCGGGACCCATCTTCGCGCGCATTGCGGAACAGGCGGTCCGTCATCTCGGCATCGAGCCCTCCAACGCCGCGGCCCCGGCCCCGGCCAAGTTGGCGGTGGGCACCGGTCGCGACTAATCTCCTCCCCTCGTGCAACTCAAGTTTGTCCTTTCCAAAATCCGCACCTTGCGGGTCTCCGGATCGCTCGAGACGGAGGTCGACTCCGTGCGGTACGACTCGCGCGAGGTACGCCCGGGCAGTATCTTCGTCGCCCTGGCCGGCGAGCACGCGGACGGCCATCGCTTCATCCCACAGGCGCTCGAGCGCGGCGCCACCGCCCTCGTCGTCGCCCTAGGCCGGGTCGACGCCGTTCCGCTCGATTGCGCTGCCACGGTGGTCGAGGTCGAGGACACGCGCATCGCCCTCGCGGAAATTTCCGCGCTCGTCTACGAGAATCCCACCTTTCGCCTGAAGCTCGCCGGCATCACCGGCACGAACGGCAAGACCACCACCGCGTGGCTGATCAAGCATCTATGCGACACGAACGACCTGCGTTGCGGCCTGGTCGGCACCGTGCGGTACGACACCGGTTTGCGCGTGGTGGACGCCGCCCGCACCACGCCGGAAGCAAGCGACCTGCAGGAACTCTTCGTCGAAATGCGACTGGCGCATTGTCGCGCCGCCGCCGTCGAGGTCTCGTCACACGCCATCGCGCAGGATCGCATTCGCGGCATCGAATTCGACGCGGCCATCTTCACCAACCTCACCCAGGACCATCTGGATTTTCACGGGACGATGGACGCGTACTTTGGCGCGAAGACCCGCTGGTTCACCGACCTGCTCCATCTGCAACACAAGAAGCGTAATCCCGTGTCGATCGTGAACGCGGACGACCGCTACGGCTCGCAGCTCGCGCAACGCCTCGAGCGGCTGGGCAATCCACTCGTGACCTACGGCCAGGGCGCGCGGGCCAGCTACCGCGCCAACGATATCAAATCCGAGTTTTCCGGCACGACCTACAGCCTCGAACACGATGGGAAGAGTTTCCTCGTGCGGGTGCCGCTGATTGGAATCTTCAACGTCTACAATTCCCTCGCCGCCCTTGCGGCGGCCGTCGCCCTGGGCGTTCCCCTTCGCCACGCGGTCACCTCCCTCGCCACCGCGCCCGCCGTCCCCGGCCGCCTGCAGGCCGTGCCCGCGCGAAAACATTACCAGGTATTTGTCGACTACGCGCACTCTCCCGATGCGCTGACCAACGTTCTGCGCACGCTGCGCGATCTGCGGCCCGCGCGGCTGATCACCGTTTTCGGCTGCGGCGGCGATCGCGATCGCGCCAAGCGCCCGCTGATGGCGCGGGCCGCGGAGGAGTACAGCGATCTTTGCATCGCGACGTCCGACAATCCGCGCAGCGAGGATCCGCTGGCGATTCTGGCGGACGTGGAGGCCGGTTTTCAGGAAAAGCCTTACGAGGTGATCGCCGATCGGCGACAGGCCATCCAGCGGGCGGTCGCGCTCGCGGCGCCGCGCGACATCGTGTTAATCGCGGGCAAGGGTCATGAGACCTACCAGGAAGTCGGGGGCGAGCGTTTTCCCTTTGATGATGTGCAGGTCGCCGCCTCGGCGATCGCGGACCGGATGCCCCCCGAGGAATGAAGGACATAGGATGAATCCGCTGCCTCTCGAAACCATTGCGGCCTTTGCCGGCGGCACGCTGACGCGCGGCCAGGGTCGCGTGGCACATGCCGTGTCGACGGATTCGCGCACCATTGAGCCGGGCGCGCTCTTCGTGGCGTTGCGCGGCGAGAATTTTGACGGCCATCGCTACGTCGGGGCCGCGGCCAAGCGCGGGGCCGTCGCCGCCATCGTTGAACGCGGGTTTCGCCCAGGCGAGGAACTCTCCGAGCTGCCGCTCATCGAGGTGCAGGACACGCTGGGTGGATATCAGCGGCTCGCCGCCGCGTACCGGCGGAGCCTTCATCTGCGCGTGATCGGCATCACCGGTAGCAACGGGAAGACAAGCGCGAAGGATTTTGTCGCGGCGGTGCTTTCTCATGGATTCCGCGTGCTGAAAACCGAGGGCAACTTCAACAACCATATCGGCGTGCCGCGCATGCTGCTTCGCGCGGGCGAGCGCGATGAAATCGCCGTGCTCGAAATGGGCATGAACCACGCCGGCGAAATCGCACCGCTCGCGGCGATGGCGGCACCGGAGGTTGGCATCATCACAAACATCGGGACGGCGCACCTCGAATTCCTCGGTACCACGGCCGCCATCGCCCAGGAAAAAGGCGAGCTCGCCGCGGCCATCCCAGCCAGTGGACTGGTCGTCCTCGCGGCCGAAGACGAATTCACCCCCGCCATCGCGCGTCGTTGTGCGGCGCCCGTGCGTGCGGTGGGCTTCGCGGCCGGCGACATCCGGGCGGAAAACATCACCGAGGACCTATGTGGAAGCCGGTTTGAAGTCGTCGATCGCGACGGCGGACGCGCGTTCGCCTCCCTTCCAGTGCCCGGCCGCCACATGGTGCAAAACTCCCTCTTTGCCTTCGCCGCCGGGAGGCATTTCGGCATCTCGCTGACCGACGGCGCGGCCGCCCTGCGCGACGTGTCGCTGACGAAAGGCCGGCTGCAAAGGCGCGATGTCGCCGGGCTGTCCTTTCTGGACGACACCTACAATGCGAATCCGGAGTCGATGATCGCCGCGCTGGAGACGCTGGCGCGAATCCCCGTGGCGGGACGGCGCATCGCTGTGCTTGGCCGGATGGGCGAGCTGGGTCCGGAAGCTCCGGCCGGGCACCGGCGCGTGGGCGACGCAGCCGCCCGGATCGGGCTCGATTACCTGGTTTGCGTGGGTGCCGAGGCGCGCTGGATCGCCGAGGGCGCCAAAGCGCGGGGCTTGACGCACCTGGCGGCCGTGGAGGACACGCGCGAAGCCGCGCGCTGCGTGCGCGAATTTGCGCGCGCCGACGATCTCACGCTGGTGAAGGGAAGCCGGAGCGCCGCCATGGAAACCCTCTTCACGCATCTTGCCGCGGCCATGAACTGATTTCGCGCATGCTCTTCTATCTCTCCCTGCTCAGTGAAAAAATTGGTGGCACCAACGTGTTTCAATACATCACGTTCCGCGCGCTCGGCGCCGCCATCACGGCATTCCTGCTCTGCCTTTTGCTCGGCCGGAGCGTCATCTTCAAGCTCGTCTCGCTGAAATTCGGACAAACCATCCGCTCCCAGGGCGACCTCAACACGATCTACGAACGTCACAGTCGCAAGGCCGGTACGCCGACCATGGGCGGCGTGCTCATCATCTTCAGCGTGCTGGTGTCCAGCGTGCTGTGGGCCCGCCCGACCAATCCATATGTCTGGCTCGTGCTCGGTTCGACCGTCGCCCTGGGCACGCTCGGATTCGTGGACGATTTTCGCAAGGTCACGAGTCGTCGGAATCTCAGCGGCGGCGACAACAAGGGCGTCAGCGCGCGGGCCAAACTGCTCGCGCAATTCGCCCTGGGAGCCGTCGTCACGGCGTTCTTTGTCTACGGCCAGCCCCCCACTCCGATGGGTCAGGCGATTTTTCTGCCCTTTGTGAAGGCGCCGATCTTTTCAGACCTGGGGATTTGGATCTTCATCTTTTACGGCCTTTTCATCGCGGGCTTCTCCAACGCCGTGAATCTCACCGACGGCCTCGATGGTCTCGCAATCGGCTGCACCGTCAGTGTCGCGGCGGTCTACGCGATCTTTGCGTACGTGGCCGGTGATCTGCGTCTCTCCGCCTACCTCCTCGTCCCGCATTTCATCGGCAGCGGCGAACTCACGGTGCTCTGCCTCGCCCTCGCAGGCGCGGGGCTCGGGTTCCTCTGGTTCAACGCGCATCCCGCCCAGTTATTCATGGGTGACACCGGTTCGCTCGCGATCGGCGGCTTCTTCGGTGTCGTCGCCATCTGCTGCAAGCAGGAGATTCCGCTGTTTCTCGTCGGCGGAGTCTTCGTGCTCGAGGCCGCCTCCGTCATCATCCAGGTCGCGAGCTTCAAGCTCACCGGCAAGCGGCCGTTCCCGATGACGCCGCTCCATCACACCTTCGAAAAACTCGGCTGGGATGAAACCAAAATCGTCACGCGGTTTTGGATTCTCTCCATCGTCTTTGCCGTCGCCGGACTGGCGACCCTGAAACTCCGTTGATGCCCGTCCTCGACTCCAATCCCTACCGCGGACAACCCGTCGCCGTGCTCGGTCTCGGCCGCAGCGGCGACGCCGCCGCGCGCCTGCTCGCGCAATGCGGCGCGCAAGTGACCGTACTCGAGAGCGCCGATCCGTCAGCCTTCGCCGACCAGGCGACCGCGCTCAACGCCCTTGGCATCGAGACCCTCTTCGGCCACGCCGCGAATGCCTTCGACGCCCGCTGCGAACTCGCGGTCATCAGTCCGGGTATCGATCCGATCTCCCCACTCGCCCGTCACTTGCTCGAACGCGGCGTCCGCACCATCGCGGAAATCGAGCTCGCGCATTCGCTCAACCGCACGCCGGTGGTGGCGATCACCGGGACCAACGGCAAGACCACAACCACAGAGCTGGTCGCGGCGATGTTGCAAACGGGCGGGCTGCGCTCTATTGCCGGCGGCAACATCGGCAAGCCGTACTCGGAGATTGTCCTCGAAGGGAACACGTTTGACGTGCTGACGCTGGAGGTCAGCTCGTTTCAACTCGAGCGGATCGAGACGTTCCGACCGCGGGTCGCGGTTTGGCTGAATCTCACGCCGGACCATCTCGATCGGTATCGGGACCTGGACGAGTACCGCGCCGCCAAGCTGCGCATCTTTGATTTTCAGGCCGAGGACGACTTTGCGATCGTCCACGCCGCCGAGGTGTTGCCGCGACTCCGGGCGAAGCGCACCACGTTCAGCGCGTACGAGTCGAATGGGGATTTCGTGCTCGACGGGCGCACCATCCGGTATCAAGGCCAGCCCGTCCTCGACTTGGATACCACGCGCCTGCGCGGCCCACATAACGCGGAAAATGCGATGGCCGCACTGGGCGTCGCGCGGGCGCTAGACCGGACCTTCGCCTCCGTCGTCACCGCTCTCCGCGACTATCAGCCCGCGCCACACCGCTGCGAGCTGGTGGCGCAGCGCGGCGGCATCGATTTCGTGAACGACTCGAAGGCCACCAATCTCGACGCGCTCGAGAAGGCGCTCCGATCCGAGGGCCGACCCGTCATCTTGATCGCGGGAGGCAAGGACAAGGGATTTGCGTTTGGCAGTCTCGCCCCGCTCGTCGCGGCGAAGGTTCGCCGGGCCGTGCTCATCGGCGAGATGGCCGGGCGCATCGAATCCGATTGGCGCGCCTTCGTCCCGTGCGAGCAGGCCGGCTTCTCGCTCGAACGCGCCTTTCAGCTCGCCACCGCGGCGGCCCGGCCTGGGGACGTCGTGCTGTTTTCCCCGGGCACCTCTTCCTTCGACATGTTCAAAAATTACGCAGACCGCGGTGATCAATTCCGCACCCTCGCCCAACTGGCATCATGAATCACCGGTCCGTCCCCGCCTTATGGAAATGAACGCCTCACCCTCCCGCACCAAATTACGAGCCACCATGGCTCGTCGCAGCAGCGGCCGCGATCTCAACGGCGATTCGCTCAACTACGATGCGGAACCCGAACCCAACATGCGCCTCTCCCGCGCGATCGCGATCGTGCTCCTGCTTCACATCGTCGCCATCGGCGGCGTGCTCGCCTTCAGCCTGATCAAGGATCGCGCGCCCCAACCTTTGACCCGGGCCAAGCTGGCCACGCCGGGCGTGGTCGGCACTCTCACTGCCCCCGCCGCAACCCAGCCGGCCGCCAGCCCCAGCGCGCCCAAGCGAACCGAGACGGCGGGTCCGACGCTGGAAAGGGTCTTGTCCGCTTCGCCGGTGGCCACGGGTGCGAACCCCGCGGCGCGGCCGGCCAAGACCACCAGTTATGTCGTGCGGCCCGGCGAAACTCTTGCCCGCATCGCGAGCGAAAACAGCGTTTCACTTGGCGCACTGATCGCCGTCAACGATGCCCGCATCACGACGGCAAGTCTGAAACCCGGACAGGAAATTCAAATTCCCTCGCTCGCCGCGCCCAAGGAACGCGTCATGGATGAGGCCACCCGCTTGATCGAGACGAGCGGAATGCCCGCTCCGGCCAAGGCAGCGCCAACGCCGGCGCCGGTGAAAGCCGCCACGACCCCCGCCAAGGCAGCGCCCCCCATCACCGTTGCGAAAGCCATCGCGGTGACGCCCGCGGCGGCGTCAACCAGCACCTCCAAGGCGGCGGTGAAGGCCTCTGACCACGGAGAAAGGACCTACGTCGTGGCGGCGGGTGACAATCCAAACAAGCTCGCCAAGAAATTCGGCGTTTCCGAAAACGCTCTGCTCAAGGCCAACGGCATCGAGGATCCGCGCAAACTCCGGATCGGACAACAACTGGTCATTCCCCCCAAGAAAGCGAAATAGCCCACCGCCCCGACACCCCATCGTCCGGCCTCCGAAACTTCCATGACCCGATTCTTCGCCCGCAAGAGCGCATCGATCCTGTGCCTGAGCGCAGCGGGTCTGCTCACCATCGGCCTGGTGATGCTCTTCAGCGCCAGTGCTTATGCGCGCGACAGCCACGGCGACACGTTGTTCTTCATTCGAAAGCAGGGAGCGTGGCTGGTGCTTGGACTCATCGCCGCGACGTTTGCCGCGCTGGTGGATTACCGGATCTGGCGACGTCTCTGGCTGCCGCTGTGGTTGCTCGCACTCGTGTTACTGGCGCTGTGTTTTGTACCGGGCATCGGCATGAAACTGAACGGTTCGTGGCGCTGGGTCCGGCTCGGCCCGATCAGCTTTCAGCCGTCCGAGATCGCCAAGCTTGCCGCCGTCCTCTTTACCGCCCATTGGTTTTCCAGGATCGAGGGTCGCCAGCGGGAATTTTTTCGAGGCATCGTGGTGCCGGTCGTCGTCGTCGGCTCGATGATGGCGTTGATCCTCCTCGAGGCGGACCTGGGAACGACGGCGCTCATGGGCTGCACGTTGATTGGGATGATGTTCATTGCGGGAGCAAATTTGTGGTGGGTCAGTCCCCTCGGGCTCGGCGCGCTGGGCGGTTTGATCTACATCATTACCCGCATGCCCGAGCGCATGGGGCGACTCATGGCCTTCCTGTATCCCGAGCAACATCGTGACGGCGCCGGCTTTCAGCAATTTCAGGGGCTCGTCGCCTTCGGCAGTGGTGGGTTCGAAGGCGTCGGGCTGGGCAGCGGCCGGCAGAAAATGCATTATCTCCCCTACGCGCACACGGATTTCATCCTGCCGATGGTCGGGGAGGAACTGGGCCTGCGGGCCACCCTGGCGATTGCGTTCGGCTTCCTGCTTTTCGTGGCCGCAGGCTGCTCGATCGCGATGCATGCCCGGGATCGATTCGGGAGTCTGCTCGCTGCCGGACTGACGATGTGCATCGCCATCCAGGCCGCCATCAACATCGCGGTGACGACCTGCCTGCTGCCAAACAAGGGAATGCCGCTGCCATTCATCAGCGCGGGCGGCTCAAATCTTTGCCTTTGCCTGTTCGCACTTGGGTTGCTGATCAGCATTCACCGGGCGAGCCCAATCTACCGCGGGGAAAAGGAGCCGGCCCCGGCGTGGCCAAAAGGCCAGGCCCCAGCCCCAGCCGGCGCATGAGCCCAATAGCTCCCCTAGGACCCATGAGTCCTATCTGTCCGATGCCGCCTCCTTCCCCTCCAAAGAAAAAACCCCACCGAGGCCGTGGCCTCGATGGGGTTATAGTTTCTGGCAATTACCTACTCTCGCGCAACCTATAGAAGCACTACCATCGGTGACGCGGCATTTAACGACCGTGTTCGGAATGGGAACGGGTGGAACAGCCGCACTGTCGATCACCAGAGGTCCCGGGCGGAAGAACGTTCCGCCCGCGATCCCTGCCGACCGCTGAACTCTGATAACTACATACATCGTATCTTGCCTGAAGCGCAAGAATAGCATTCGGGTAATTAGTATCGCTAGACGCACATGTTGCCATATTTTCATCAGCGACCTATCAAAGAGGTTGTCTACCTCCACCCTGAAGGAAAACTCATCTTGGGATTGGCTTGGCGCTTAGATGCTTTCAGCGCTTATCCATTCCGAACTTAGCTACCCAGCACTGCCGCGGATGCGACAACTGGAACACCAGCGGTTCGTCAGTCCCGGTCCTCTCGTACTAGGGACTGAACCCCTCAATTTTCCAACGCCCACAGTGGATAAGGACCGAACTGTCTCGCGACGTTCTGAACCCAGCTCGCGTACCACTTTAACCGGCGAACAGCCGGACCCTTGGGACCTTCTCCAGCCCCAGGATGTGATGAGCCGACATCGAGGTGCCAAACCAAGCCGTCGATATGAACTCTTGGGCTTGATCAGCCTGTTATCCCTAGCGTACCTTTTGTCCTTTTAGCGATGGCGATTCCACTTTCAACCACCGGATCACTTGGACCAACTTTCGTTTCTGCTCGACGTGTGTGTCTCACAGTTAGGCTGGCATATATCCATGTACTCGTCACCTGATTATCAACCAGGTTGAGCCAACCTTCGTAATCCTCCGTTACACTTTGGGAGGATACCGCCCCAGTAAAACTAACCGGCTGCCATTGTCCCCCTTGTGGGGGTTAGCTTCTTCAATCTTAAAGGCTGGTGTTTCATTGTCGACTCGACGAGATCCAAAAATCCCGTTTCAAAGTCTCCCAGTTACGCTAAGCATCAAAATCGAAAAAGCAGTAACAGCGTATAGTAAAGGTGCATAGGGTCTTTCCGTCCTACTGCGGGTAGGCGGCATCTTCACCGCCAATACAAATTCACTGAGCTCCTCGTTGAGACAGCGGTCAACTCGTTACACGATTCGTGCAGGTCGGAACTTACCCGACAAGGAATTTCGCTACCTTAGGACCGTTATAGTTACGGCCGACATTCACGGGGACTTGGGCTCGCAGCTTCGCCTTGCGGCTAACCGCTTACCGTAATCTTACCGCATTGGTCACGTGTCACACCCTATATGTAATCTTTCGATTTAGCAGAGTGCTGTGTTTTTGTTAAACAGTCGGTTGACCCTCTTCACTGCGGCCTAATCAAAGGCACCCCTTCTTCCAAAGTTACGGGGCTAGATTGCCGAGTTCCTTAACGGGGTTTCACTCACGCGCCTTGGTAATAT
>JANMQT010000113.1:0-1527 GCA_031370675.1 Verrucomicrobiota bacterium | reverse complement strand
GCTGGGCCGCGCGGGCGATGGCGACACGCGCGTGACCCGCGTTTTTTCCGGTCGCCACATGCGGGGGCTCGATTCGGAGTTGCGGCGCGTGCTGGAACCGTACGCCGACAGCCTGCCGGGATTTCCCGTGCAACTCGCGCTGACTGCCGAGATCCGCGCGGCGGCGTCCAAGGCGGGCAACGCCGAATACATTTCGGCTGGTTCTGGCCAGGCGGTGGCGCTCGCCCGCGAGGAGTCGGCCGCCGCGATCATGACCCGCCTGGCTCTGGAGCTGGCTGCGGCCGGAAAACGGGCGCAGCGGAATCGGAATTAGATCGCGGCCAGGACACGGCGGGGAGCTGGACCCCGGTGGCTCGTGACCTCCGGGCGCGATCGCCTGGCAATACGCTGGGAGATCGCTTTCCACCACGGCTCACGCGCCACCTTCATCCAGTCGCGCCAGCGCGAACGCATACGCACCGACGGCCACGGCCTCGCTCGTGCCGAGGTGCGACCGGCCGATGCCGACGCGAGCCAACGGATCATAGCTCACCGTGCCGGAGCCGCCCGGGATCTGAATCACATGAGTGTCGCCGGCAAGAAATAGTTCCCGCTGGCCGGGGTCCTCCAAATCGAAGGCCACCGAGGCAAGCCGGCGAATTCGGCTTCCGTCGGGTCGCGTGTAGCTGCCGTTCAGCTCGATCATCATCGCGTCCGCAAACAACGGCCACGCGGCTGACATGCCTCCGCCAATCACCACCAGTCCGTCCACGAGCGCGAGTGCGTGGCCCAACACCTCCCCTACGACTTCGCCCAGCTCGCGGAACGCTTCGAGCGCCGCATAAGGATTCCCCGTCCTTTCACCTCGTGCGATTTCAAAAATCGCTCTTGGATCCAAGGTCGGATCGATCGCGCAGCCCGCAAATTCCGCGTAGACCCGCTGGACCGCGCGAATGCTGGCGCCTTCCTCCGCGTTGGTGTGCGGCCGCAGCTTGTGGCGGAACTGCCACACCTCGGCCGCCATCGAGTTGTCGCCCACAAACAGCCGGCCGTCGTGGACCAGTCCGCCGCCGAGGCCGGTGCCAAGCGTCACGCCAAAAAGATTCCGGTATCGCCTTGGACTGCCCGCGCACTCCAGCCGGCGATTTACCTCCGGCAGTAATCCGGCAATCGACTCACCGTAAACAAAGAGATCGCCGTCGTTGTTGATGAAGACCGGAAGGCCAAACCGCTCGCGCAGCATCGGACCGAGCGCCACGCCGCCGCGAAACGCGGGCAGATTCGGCAAATCGCCGATGATTCCGCGCTGGTAATCCGCCGGACCGGGAAACGCGAAACTGATCGCGACGGGCTTTGCCGGGGATTGCTTTTCGACGCACGCGAATCCCTCCACAAGGCCTGCCAGGCAGCGGTCCAAATGGTCGCCGTACGACGGCAGCGTGATGGTCTCCACGCACGGCCGCTCGCCGCGCATCGCCGAAAAGCGAAAACTCGTGCCGCCCGCATCGAGCGTCAGCACGACGCGCTCATCGTGCGCGCGGTCAGCCA
>JANMQT010000303.1:0-28492 GCA_031370675.1 Verrucomicrobiota bacterium | reverse complement strand
GCCTCCGAGTATCCGCGGGAACGCCCAAGGTCGCGGCCGAGGAAAACGTAATCCTCGTTGTCGGTGTACCCGACCATGCCGAGATCCTGGCTCATACCCCATTCGCACACCATCTTGCGGGCAAGGGCGGTAGCCTGCTTGATGTCGCCGCTGGCGCCGCTGGTGACGTCGCCGAAGATGATCTCCTCCGCCACGCGGCCGCCCATGATGACAATCAGTCGGGCCAGCAGTTCGTTTTTCCGGGCGGTGTACTTGTCCTCGGTGGGCAGCGACATCGTCACGCCCAGCGCGGGACCACGCGGGATGATGGTCACCTTGTGCAAAGGATCCGTGTGCGGCAGCAACACATTGAGCAACGCGTGGCCCGCCTCGTGGTAGGCCGTGTTTTCCTTCTCCTTGTTGCTCTGCGCGAGACTGCGGCGCTCCTTGCCCCAGCGGACCTTGTCGCGCGCCTCTTCCATGTCGGGCTGCGTGATGGCCTTCTGGTTTTTCCGTGCCGCCAGCAGCGCGGCCTCGTTGATCACGTTGGCGAGTTCCGCGCCCGAATATCCCGGCGTGCCCCGCGCGATGATGGCCAGGTCGACGTCATCCGCGATCTTCACCTTCTTGGCGTGCACTTTGAGAATTTCCTCGCGACCGCGCACATCGGGCAGCGGCACGGTCACCTGCCGGTCGAAACGACCCGGACGCAACAGCGCGGGATCGAGCACGTCGGGACGGTTCGTGGCCGCAATGATGATGATGCCTTCCTGCGCGTCGAAGCCGTCCATCTCGACGAGGAGCGCATTGAGCGTCTGTTCGCGCTCATCGTGTCCGCCCCCGACACCATGGCCGCGATGACGGCCGACCGCGTCAATTTCGTCGATGAAGATCAAGCACGGCGCGGATTTCCGGCCCTGCTCGAACATATCGCGCACGCGGCTGGCGCCCACGCCGACAAACATTTCCACAAAATCGGATCCGCTGATGCTGAAGAACGGCACGTCGGCCTCGCCGGCGATGGCGCGCGCGAGCAGAGTCTTGCCCGTGCCGGGGGAGCCGATCATGAGCACGCCCTTGGGAATGCGGCCGCCGAGCTTCTGGAATTTCTTGGGGTCCTTGAGGAACTCGACCAGCTCGGAAACCTCCTCCTTGGCCTCCTCGACACCCGCCACGTCCTTGAAGGTGATCTTGTTCTTGTCGCGGGCCATCATCTTGGCCTTGCTCTTGCCGAAATTCAGCGCGCCCTTGCCGGCCATGCGGATTTGCTGGCGGAAGAGAAAGTAGAGCACCAGGAGGAACAGCGCGATGGGCAGGAAGCTCGCGAGCAGGGACGTCAGCAGCGTCGACTCCTCCTTGGGATTCGCGAAGTAACCCTTCTCCGCCAGCTTCTGCTCGAGGTCGCGGCTGTAGTTCAAATAGACCGTCGTCCGAAACGGCGTCTGCACACCATCCTTTTCATAGTAACCGGCGAGGACTTGCGTGTTGCGGCCGACCTCCACGAGGAGGTTCAGGGGCTTGTCCTTGTCCTTGACGATTTTTCCCTCGTTGACGAGCTCGATCAGGCGCGGATAGGGAATCTCCGCGACGGCGGTGCCGACGCCGCCCTTGAAGACGAAGGCCCCGCCGATTAGGGCAAACGCGATCGCGAGCAGGATGAGTCCGCGCCAGTTGAAATTGGGGTCACCGGAGCGGTCGCCGCGCGGGTCGCGGTTGGAGGAATTCGGATCGTTCGACATAATTTGGGCGCGGCAATCGCGGCAACATTCAGGCTAGCATGGGGTCGACGCCGCGCAAAGACGCGCGGACGCTTCGCCTGTCATACAGAGAAGAGCAATGGATGGGCCACAGAGGCTCCTATGACCACGGGGAAAGTTTTTGGTTCATAATTCCCTGGTTTCACTGTGTCTTCGAGCCGGCCGCCTTCTTTCTCAAAATCCCCTCGCCTAGCTGTCGCGGCAGGTGCCATGCGCCCAAAACCTGCTTCAATATCGGCGGACCCTCGTCGTCATGCTCGAGCCCAAGCCCAATGCACCCCTCGACCGGGGTCCGGCCTTTCTCGCCTGGATCCGCCGGCTCGCGCGGCTGCTCGTCATCGAGCAGTCCATCCGCCGTTCCGTGATGTTCTACCTCCTCGCCGGCGCCCTGGCGTGCATCCTCCTAGGGGGGATTCTTTTCCCCGATTGGCTGCGTCGTCGGCCGCTGATTTTCCTGACGTTCTGGCTGACCTGCGCCGGCATGACCCTGGTGGCGTTGGTGCTCGCCCTCTGCGATTTGATTATCGTGCGGATGGCGTCGCGAGTCGCGCAGCGCGCGCTACGCGAGCAATACCGCATCGAGGAGGATTCGCACTGATCGATCGTCAACCGATGGTCTTGAGCAGCGCGTCGATGCCAGCTTCGGCCACGGCAATGTCCTGATCGGGGGTGCCGGAACCGATTCCGACGGCGCCGACGACATGATTCTTCACGATGATGGGCAGGCCGCCCTTAAGATTGGTGACGCGGGAGCCGGAGGCCAGCGCGAGGTTCACGCCGAAATCCTGGGGCGCCGCGCCGGTCGCGGACCGCGAAGACGCCGCCGTCTGGGCTTTCTGCATCGCGGTGAAGAACGAAAGCACCTTGGCGCCATCCATCCGCGCGAAAGCGAGCAGGTGGCCGCCGGAATCGACCACCACCACGCACTGGGGAACGCCCATTTCGGCCGCCTTGGCCACGCAGGCATCGAGCACGATGCGCGCTCCGTTGTAGGTGAGTTCAGTGACTTCGCGCAGGAGAGGGTTGGACATGTGGATTTTTTTGGGAGTCGAAAGATGCTTGCGGCGCCGATTGTCCGCTCGCTAGGATTGCATGCAATCTGTCCCAGGAAGGGTCGCCGACGCAACCCAAACCTTGCCGGCCGATTCTGCTCCCGATTTCTTCCGCCATGCCCTCCGCCCCGCCGAAACCCGCCGTGCGCCAGCCCACGAAACCTGCGGCGCGGCGCGCGCGCCGCCCGGCGAGCCTGCACGCGGGTGTCCTGCACAAGGTGCGTGACATGATCACCACCGGGGAACTGGAGCCCGGGGTGCATCTGACGGAGCGAATCCATACGGAAAAACTGCGGGTCTCCCGCACGCCGCTGCGCGAGGCGCTCAAGATTCTCGCGCACGAGGGACTCGTGGAGCTGCTGCCGAACTGCGGGGCTCAAGTGACGCGGCTCACCGCCGAAAATGCGCGCCTGCTTTTTGAAGTCATCGAGGCGCTGGAATCACAGGCCGGACGCCTGGCGTGCGAGCGCATCACCGACGCGGAACTGGCGGAATTGCGCCGGGTGCACCAGGAAATGCACGCCCACTTTATCCGCCGCGAACTGCCGGAGTATTTTAAACTCAACCAGTCCATCCATGAGCGCATCGTGGCGGCCGCGCGCAATCCCATCCTCGAAACCGCTCACCGCCTGCACAGCTCGCGCATCCGGCGGGCGCGCTACAAGGAAATCCAGGTCAACGAAAAGCGCTGGCGCCAGGCCATGACGGAACACGAACAGATCATCGAGGCGCTCGAAAAACGCGACGCGACGCGCATCGCCGAACTCCTCAAGTATCACCTCCAGCAGATGTTCGAAAACGCCTACCGAAAACTCGCGTATCCGGTTTGATCGGTCCGCCCATTCCATTTCATCCGATGAACCAGACCCCGCCCGCCGGACGCCATTTTCTGCAAATTCCCGGACCGACCAACGTCCCGGACCGCGTGCTGCGCGCAATGGACTATCCGACCATCGATCACCGCGGGCCGGCCTTTGCGGAGCTGGGCCGCGCATGTCTCGACGGGATGAAGGCCATCTTCCAGACCACCGCGGGCCGCGTCTTCATCTTTCCGTCCTCAGGCACCGGCGCGTGGGAGGCCGCCATCGTGAATACGCTTTCACCGGGGGATCGCGTGCTGATGTTCGAGACCGGCCACTTCGCCACGCTCTGGCGGAAAATCGCGACCCAGTTCGGCCTCGTGGTGGATTTCGTCCCTGGCGACTGGCGACACGGCGTCGATCCGGCCGTCGTGGAAGCGAAGCTGCGCGAGGATGCGGCCCACGCCGTTCGCGCCGTGTGCTGCGTGCACAACGAGACCTCCACCGGTGTCACCTCGCGCATCGGTGAAGTACGCGAGGCGATGGACGCGGCCGGCCATCCGGCGCTGTTGCTGGTCGACACGATTTCCTCGCTCGCCTCGATCGATTACCGGCACGACGAATGGGGCATCGATGTCACGGTCGCGGGCTCGCAAAAGGGCCTGATGCTGCCGCCAGGATTGAGCTTCAATTGCGCGAGCGCAAAGGCGCTGGCGGTCTCGAAGACCTCCAAGCTGCCGAAGGCGTTTTGGTCGTGGGAAGAAATGATCGCGCCGAATGACACCGGCTATTTCCCGTACACGCCGGCGACCAACCTGCTCTACGGCCTGCGCGAATCGATCCAGATGCTCGTCCACGAGGAGGGCCTGGAAAACGTCTTCAAGCGGCATGACCGTCACGCCGAGGCGACCCGCCGGGCGGTGCGCGCGTGGGGCCTTGAGTTGCTCTGCCTCGAGCCGCGGGAATACAGTTCGGCGTTGACCGCAGTGCTGATGCCGGAAGGCCACGCCGAGGCGGACCTGCGGAAGGTCATCCTGCAGTCGTTCGACATGTCGCTTGGCGCGGGCCTTTCAAAGGTGGCAGGAAAGGTCTTTCGCATCGGACATCTCGGTGACTTTAACGACCTCACGCTGCTGGGCACGTTATGCGGCGTCGAGATGGGCCTCGCCAAGGCTGGCGTTCCATTCCAAAAGGGCGGCGTCGACGCGGCGATGGACTATCTCGCCGCCCAGCCCCGGCCCATCGCGAAATACGCGCAGGCCGCCTAAGCAATTTTCCTCTCCCCCATCCCCCGTTCGCCCAACCCGCCCACTTATGAATCCTCGCTTTCTTCGCCTTGCCGTTGCCGGTCTCGCCGCCGCGGTCCTTTCCCCCGGTTCGCTTTCAGCTCAACAAAAATGGGAGCCGACCAAACCGATCGAAATCATCGTCAACGCCGGCGCCGGCGGCGCGACCGATCAACTCGCGCGCACCATTCAAGCGGTCTGCGCGAAGCATAACCTCACGAAGCAACCCTTCATCGTCACCATCAAATCCGGCGCCGGCGGCGCCGAGGGCATGATGGATGTGAAAAATTCGAAGGGCGACGCCAACAAGCTCTTCATCGGCAACACCGGCCTCTACGCGCTCCCCCTCGCGGCCAAGCTGCCATTCAACTGGCGTGATCTCACCCCGGTCGCGGTCGTCGCGATGGATGAATTCTGCCTCTGGGTCCACAGCGATGCACCGTACAAGTCGCCGAAGGAATACCTCGACGCGGTGAAAGCGGCGGGGCCGAACGCGACGAAGATGGGCGGCACGGCCGCGATGCGGGAGGACCAGATTCTCACCGCGATGATCGACGCGAAAGCCGGCACCAAGTTCACCTACATTCCCTACAAGAGCGGCGCGGAAGCCGCCGTGCAGCTCGTCGGCAAGCACATCGATTCCAACGTCAACAATCCCTCGGAAAACGTCTCGCAGTGGAAAGCCGGCCAGGTGCGGCCGCTCTGCATCTTCGACAAGGAGCGCAGCGAGTACAAAGGCAAGATCACGGCCACGCAGGCGTGGAGCGACATCCCCACCGCGATCGAGCTGGGGCTCGACGTCGACTACCTGATGCTGCGCGGCCTCTTTCTGCCGGGCGGCGTCACGCCGGAGCAAACCGCGTACTACGTCGAACTCTTCAAGCAGGTCGTGCAGAAACCCGAGTGGAAGGAGTACATGGAGAACAACGCGCTGAAGAGCGTGTTCTTGTCGGGCAAGGAGTTCAACGACTTCCTGGAAAAGGACGAGGCGCGGCACAAGGAGATCATGACCGCCGCCGGGTTCACGGCCGCGCAGAATTGATCGCGGACCGGGCTTTCGCATGAGCGATTCCACCAGCGAACCAGCCGCCTCTTCTCGCACTGAGGGTCCTCCGTCCACGTTCGTGGTGGAGATCGTGGTCGCCGTGACGCTGCTCGCATTCGGCGCGCTGGTCGCTTGGGACAGCTACCGCACGGGCTCGGGGTGGAGCGCGTCCGGCGGGCCGCGCGCGGGCTACTTCCCGTTCCGGCTCGGTGTCCTGCTGGTGCTTTCCGCGCTGGCCATCCTCGCGCAGACATTCTGGCAGCGCGCCGATCTACGGGGACGATTCATCGAGCCGGGACAGATTCGTCCCGTGCTGACGGTGGCGCTGCCGAGCCTGGCGTACGTCGCCGGCGTGCAGTGGCTCGGCATCTACGTGGCGTCGGCGATCTTCGTCGGCGCGTTCATGCATTTCGTGGGCCGCCTCGCGTGGTGGAAATGCGTCGCCGTCGCCATCGGCCACGTCGTCTTCATGTACTGGTTGTTCGAGAAGCGTTTCTTCCTCCCGCTGCCCAAAGGTCCGCTCGAGGCCTGGCTCGGGATCTCCTAGGACGGCTCGTGGCACGCCCATGGACGAAATCTCCCTGCTTTTTGCCGGCTTCCGCGCTGCGCTGACACCGCACAACGTCGCGCTGATGATGCTCGGCATCAGCCTCGGAGTGCTCGTCGGTGTCCTGCCGGGACTCGGCGGACCCAACGGCGTGGCGATCCTGCTGCCGCTGACCTTTGCGATGGGCGCGACCCCGGAAGGCCGCGTCTCCGCCATCATCATGCTGTCCTCGATTTACTGGGGCGCGCTGTTCGGCGGCGCCATCACTTCGATCCTCTTCAACATCCCCGGGGAAGCCTGGAGTGTCGCCACCACCTTCGATGGCTATCCGCTGGCGCAAAAGGGCCGCGCCGGCGAGGCGCTCACCGCCGCCTTCACCGGCTCGTTTGTCGGCGCGTTCTTTGGCGTCGTGATGATCACGTTTCTCGCGCCGACCGTGGCGCGCTTCGCCTTGAAGTTTGGTCCGCCGGCGTTTTTCGGCGTCTATTTTCTGACCTTTGCAAGCTTCGCCGGCACCAGCAAAAGCAGCTACGCCAAGACCGCAGCGGCGACGTTGATCGGCTTCATCCTCGCGGCCATCGGCATGGACACGGTCACCGGACAGCTGCGCCTGACCTTCGGCACGGAGAAATTGTTGAATGGCGTCGACTTTCTCGTCGCGGTGATCGGGCTTTTTGGACTCGGTGAGATTTTTCTTTCGATGGAGGAGGGTCTCGCGTTTCGCGGCAGCAGCGGCCGGATTGATCTGAAGGTCGTGTTGAAAACGTGGCGCGAGTTTCCGCGCTACTGGCGCACCGTGTTGCAGAGTTGCTTCATCGGCGCCTGGATGGGCATCAAGCCTGGCGGCGCGATTGCCGCGAGTTTCATGTCCTACGCCGTCGCCAAGCGCACGAGCAAGAACCCCGACGAGTTCGGTACCGGTCGCGTGGAGGGCGTGATCGCGCCCGAGACGGCGGCCCACGCGGCGGGCGTCAGCGCGATGCTGCCCATGCTCACGCTTGGCATCCCGGGCTCCGGCACCGCGGCGGTGCTGCTCGGAGGGTTGATGATGTGGGGCCTGCAGCCGGGGCCCATGCTCTTCGTCGAGCAAAAGGAATTTGTCTGGGGCCTGATCGCGTCGATGTACCTGAGCAACGCCGCCGGCCTCATCGTCGTGCTCGCAACGGTTCCGCTCTTTGCCGCCATCCTGCGCGTGCCCTTCAGCATCATCGCGCCGCTCATCGTGGTGGTGTGCGCGGTCGGCGCCTACACCGTGCACAACTCGATGTTCGACGTTTGGATCATGCTGATCTTCGGCGTCATTGGCTACGTCTTTAAGAAACTCGATTATCCGCTCGCGCCCCTGACCCTCGCGCTCGTGTTGGGCGACCGCATGGAGGATGCGTTCCGGCAGTCGATGCTCGGCTCGCAGGGAAAGCTCAGCACGTTCTGGGGCCACCCGCTCGAAGGAACCCTGATGACCGTCGGGATCGCCTTGCTCCTGCTGCCGGTGCTGACGAAACTGTGGACCGTGATGCGCGGCCGCACGACGCCCGCCTCAATCTGATTTTGCCATGCCCGAAACCGCCACGCTCACCCCATTGGCGCCGAGCTCGCACGGTGTGCCGGTCGATTCGTTCGCGGAGGCGTGGGCGCTCGAGGAGGAGCTGAAATCGCGGGTGCGGGGCGAGGTGCGCTTCGACGACCCCAGCCGCGCGCTCTACTCGATGGACGCGTCAAACTACCGGCAGATCCCAATCGGGCTGGTGATCCCACGCGACGAGCAGGATGTGATCGAAACCGTGGCTGCCTGCCGAAAATTCGGCGCGCCAATTCTCGCGCGCGGCGGCGGCACGAGCCTGGCCGGCCAGGCCTGCAATGTCGCGGTGGTGCTCGATTTCTCGAAGCATCTCCACCGCCTCATTGAACTAAATCCCGCAGAGCGCTTTGCGCGCGTGCAACCAGGCATCGTGCTCGACACGCTGCGCGACGAAGCAGAGAAGCACCGGCTGACCTTTGGTCCGGATCCCTCCACGCACAACCGCTGCACGCTGGGCGGAATGATCGGCAACAATTCGTCCGGCACCCACGGACTGATGGCCGGCAAGGTGCAGGAAAATGTCGAGGAGCTGCGCGTGCTGCTTTACGACGGCACCATCCTCACCGTCGGGCCCACCCCGCCGGATGAGCTTGCGAACATCATCCGGGGCGGCGGCCGCCGCGGCCAGATCTACGCGGAACTGCTCAAATTGCGCGACACCCATGGCGCGCAGGTGCGCGAGCGCTTTGCGCAAATTCCCCGGCGCGTGTCCGGCTACAATTTTGACGAGCTGCTGCCGGAAACCCCGTTCAACGTGGCGCGCGCGCTGGTCGGCAGTGAGGGCACGTGCGCGATCATTCTCGAGGCGAAGTTGCGCCTCGTCCCGAGCCCGCGCTTCAAGTCACTCGTCTGCCTTGGTTACACAGACGTCTACCTAGCGGCCGATCACGTGCCGGAAATCCTGGCGTTCAAGCCGATCGGCCTGGAGGGCTTCGAGGGCGGCGTGCTCGACATCATGCGGCAGAAAGGCCAGCAGCCCGAGAACATCGCGCTCCTGCCGCCCGGCGGCGGTTACCTCCTCGCGGAATTTGGCGGCGATACGCGCAAGGAAGCCGATGCCCGGGCCGATGAGTTTGTGACCTGGCAGCGCGCGCAAGCCGAGCCGCCGCAAATCAAGGTGGTGCGCGATCCCGGCGAGGTGCGCCGGATCTGGAAAGTGCGCGAATCGGGCAACGGCAGCACGACGCTGATCCCGGGCCAGCCGTCAATCACGCACGAGGGCTGGGAGGATGCGGCGGTGCACCCGCGCGTGCTCGGCGCGTACCTGCGCGATTACCGCAAGCTCCTGAACAAGTACGGCTACAAGGCCTGGTATTACGGCCATTTCGGCGAGGGCTGCGTGCACCAGCGCGTCACGTTTGACCTCGAGTCGGGCGCGGGCATCCACGAGTACCGGCGCTTTCTCGAGGAAGCGGCGGATCTCGTCGTGCAATACGGCGGATCCATTTCCGGCGAGCACGGCGACGGCCACGGACGCGCGTTCCTCTACCACAAAATGTTCGGTCCGGAATTGGTGGACGCGTTCCGCCAATTCAAACGCGTGTGGGATCCGGACGGGAAACTGAATCCCGGCAAGGTGGTCGACGCCTATGCCCCCGAGGCGCATCTCAAGCTCGGCGCCGACTACAATCCCCGGCAGATTACCACGCATTTCACGTTCCCGGACGATCAGGGGTCACTCGAGAAGGCCACGCAGCGATGCGTCGGCGTCGGCGCGTGCCGCAAGACGGACGCCGGCACGATGTGCCCCAGTTACCAGGTCACGCGCGAGGAGATGCACAGCACGCGGGGCCGCGCGCATTTGCTCTTCGAGATGCTGCAGGGCGAGATTGTCAAGGACGGCTGGCGCGACGAGGCGGTGCGGGAATCGCTCGATCTCTGCCTCGCCTGCAAGGGCTGCAAGAGCGAGTGCCCGGTCAACGTCGACATCGCCACGTACAAATCCGAATTCCTCTCGCATTACCACCACGACCGGGTGCGTCCGTTTCAGCACTATGCGTTTGGGTTGATCGACCAATGGGCGCGCCTGGCGTCCCGCGCGCCCAGGCTCGTGAACTGGTTGAACCAGGCGCCGGTCATCAGCCACCTGGCGAAGGCGCTGTTGCACATTGCGCCGCAACGCTCGATTCCAAAATTCGCGGAGGAATCCTTCGCGGCCTGGCTGCTGCGGCAGAAGCGCTGGGCGGGCACGCGCGGCGAGGTGGTGCTCTTTGCCGACACCTTCAACAACTATATGACGCCGGGGACGGCGCGCGCCGCGTACGAGATCCTCGGTGACGCGGGCTACACGGTGCACGTGCCGCAGATGACCGAACATCTTTGCTGCGGCCGGCCGCTTTATGATTTCGGCATGCTCGACACGGCCAAAAAATATCTCGAGCGCGTGCTCACCGCGCTTGAGCCGCAGATCAACGCGGGCCTGCCCGTCATCATGCTCGAGCCAAGCTGCGCGACCGTCTTCCGCGACGAATTGAAAAATCTGCTGCCGCACCACGGCGTGGGCCAGCGCCTGAGCAAGCAAACCTTTGCGCTCTCGGAATTCCTGCAAAGGACCGGCTACACGCCGCCGAAATTGGCGGGGCGAAAGGTTGTCCTGCACGGCCATTGCCATCACAAGGCGATCCTGAATTTCGCCGACGAGGAGGCGCTGCTGCGGAAGATGGGAGTGGAGTTGAAATCACTCGATAGTGGCTGCTGCGGCATGGCGGGCCCGTTTGGCTTCGAGGATCACAAGTATGAGATTTCCCAGGCCCTCGGCGAGCGCGTGCTGCTGCCGGCGGTGCGCGCGGCGGGCGAGGAGGAAATCCTCTGCGTCGACGGTTTCAGTTGCCGCGAGCAGATCTGGCAGAACATCCCGGATCGCCAGCCGATGCATCTGGCCGAGATCCTGCGCCTCGCCATGGCGGAGCGGGAGGAGGCGGAAAAACTCGAAGCTCGAAATTCGCGACTCGAAGGAAGTTCGGAAAAAAATTGAAGCGGGAAAACTTCGAAGCCGATCGTTTCGGCTTTCTGACGTTCTCTGCCTTAAACTTTCTTTGAATCTAGCATTTCGAGTTTCGAACTTCCCTAGAATCCCGGCTGTCCACCAAACGGGCGCGTCACCGCACCCTGACCCGTAAAGGTGCCCGTCGTGCTGCCATTGCCGCCGAAGCCAAAGTAATTCGGCGTGCTCGTGTACACCTGCGCCGGATTGGCGCCGAGCACGTTGACCAGCACACCGTTGTTGATTGTCACGGTCTGACCCGCGATGTACGTGAACGAGCCCGCGTTCAGCGTCGTGTTCGCCGTGAACTGCACCAGGCCGTTGCTCGCGGTCGCGTAGAGCTTGATCGTGCTGTCAGCGTTAATCACGCCGCCGCCGATCGTGAGGATGCCGTTGTTGCCCAGGGCGCCGATTTTCACGATGTCGCCGCGGAGGTCCGTCGTGCTGGCGGTCGAAATGGTGCCGTTGGCGCCGTCGTGCCGCACTTCGACGGTGCCGCGATCCGCCTGGGCCTTGCCATTCATCTTGATCGAGCTGCCGGCGCCGCTGGCCACGATGGTGATCTTCCCGCCCGGACCGGGCGCCGCGGCATTCAAGAGCGCGAGGAGTTGGCCCGTGCTTTGAATCTGGATGGCCGTGCCGCCCACGCGCGTGCTTTTCACGTTGATGCTTCCTCCGGTCGAGCTGCGCCGGCCCGGCCCGGAAATCGGATCGTCATGGGAAACCCGGATGGCCCCGGCGATATCCACCAGATCGCCCGCGTTCACGGTCACCGTGCCACCCGCGCCAATGGTCGCGGGCGTGGGCGTCGGAATGATGCCCGACGAGGCGTTAATCTCGCCGCCGCTCGCCACGGTGACCGCGCCGGGAGTATTGATGGTCACGGTGCCGCCGTCGCCGCCCGCGGTTGAAATGGGACCAAACGCACCACCGTAGGAGTGGATCGCCGCGAGGTTGCCCGCTGGACCTATGACCAGGCCGCTGGTGACATTGACAACGACGTTTCCGCCGTTGCCCGGGTTATTCTGGCCGAACACGCCGGCATCGCTGCCCAGCGACTGAAGGATGGGAATCACCGGCCCGGCGCTCACGATGGACGCCGCCGTGAGCGTGAAATCGACCGGCGTAAAGCCGATGCTGCCGGAGGTGCCCGCATTGTTTGGTGAAATGGTTGGCGAGTTGATCAGCGTCAGGATGCCGCCGGCGGTGATCGTGTTGGCGATGATGCCGAAACCAAAGGTGCCGGCGGTGTTGTCTATCGTGATGTTCGTGCCGGCCGTCAGGGTCCCGGTCAAAATGCCGGGCGCGCTGATCGAACCGAAGGCGGAAACGACGGCCGGATCGCCGGGCGTGAAAATTCCGCCGGCGGCGGAGATATTGCCGCCCGCAGCATTGATGTTCCCAAACGTTCCAAGCGAATCCTGGACGAGGCTGAGCACGCCGCCGACCGTGATGTTGCCAGGCGCGGAAATGGATCCGCCGATGGCGGTGAGATTGCCACCGGCACTGAGGTTGGAACCGGAACCCGTGACGGCGAAAAGCCGCGCCCTCAGGTCCAGCGAGCCGACAATGGATCCCACGGACGCGATGCTGCCGTCGCCCGCGTCGAGACTACCCAACGCGGTCATACCACCCGCGCCGATGACCATGTTAATGTGGTCTCCCGTCAACCCATTGACCCCGATATTGATGGTCGGGGCGAACCACTGGGAAATGCCAAACACCTGCGCTCCATCGGAAAAAATCTGTCCGGTGATTCCCGCGAGGCTGAGGATCACGCTGGCGTTGAAGGCTCCCATCGTGCCGATGGTCGATCCCTGCAGCAGGCGGATATCACCGCCGGAGGACGCAAGGTTGATGGTGCCGGCGGTCCCAGCTCCCGAGTTGTTCTGCGCGGCCAGCAGGCTGCCATTGAGGACGATCGCGTCACCCGTGGTCGCTTGGCTCGTCAGGCTGATGCTGCCGCCATTCAGGCTGCCCGCGTCGGATACTTGAATGATTCCAGTGATGGCGATCGTCCCGGAGCCCGAGCGAATGTTGACGTTTCCCCCGCTGCCGCCAAAGGCGACGCCCATGCCGTTGGCACCGGTCGAAGCATGTATGTCGCCGAGAAGAGTAATATTCCCGGCGTTGTTGATCGTAACGCGACCGCCATTCCCGCCGGCAAGCGCACTGGTCAGAAAGGCGGCTCCCCCGCTGGCGTCAATGATGGTGCCGTCCACTTCCAACGTCAGAGGCGAGGCTTGCGTCAGGGTGAAGGTAAGTCTTCCCCCCGCCGCCCCGCCGAAGAGCGCGTTGCCGGAATCCGCGCCGCGCAGGCTGAAGGGCACCTCCGGCATCACCAACAGCACCGCGGCGTTGATGATCAAATTTCCACCGATGCTCGGCGTGCCGTCACTGCCTTGCGAACCGTTGAAATTGGCGGAGCCATTGATGCCCACCACGCTGCCGGGCGTGTTGATGGTCAGTTGCTGCGGAGCACCGTTGAAGGCGTTGAAGTTCAAGTCCCTCACCGTCACGCCACCCGGCGCGGTGATAGAGGCCTGCGTCGGCAGGTTGTTCGGATCGATCAGCGGGATTTCCGCAGGCGTCACCGTCCCGATGTAGTTCGCCCCAATCGTCGTCGCGATGACGGCGGCGCCCGCCTGGATATGAAGCGCGTAGATTTGCGCGGCCGTGATGAAGCTTCCCGCCGTCAGATCATGGGCGGCAATTTGATTCGCCGCCGAAATGTTTCCCCCTGCGGTGGCGTCTTGGAGGGCGAGATCAAAGGCCGAGGTGATGTCGCGCCCGGCCGTCACGAACGCATTGATCGTCAAGGTTCCGGCCAGGCCGTTGAAGATCGCGTCGCGCGCCGCGTTGAGTGTCACCGACCCTGTATTGAACTGATAGCTAATCTGCTGGTTGACCGTGATGTCGCCGGCGGTGGATCGCAGCGAAACACTGCCGGACGCGCCGTCCAAGGCTGGCGTCGCACCGGCGCCGCCCAAAACCGAGATCCCAGAGGCAAGGATGATCGAACCGGCAGTGACATTGAAGTTGCCGCCGCGCCCACCTGCGCCCGATCCGTTTGCGATGGCGTTGCCCCCATAGAGGGCGGCAAAGCTGTTCAGGGTGAATGTTCCGCTCAGCGTCGCCGCGAAGCTTCCGCCGCGACCACCGTTGCTCACCGCATCCGGAGCGTTGGCGCCTTGCAGGGCCAGGACGGATTCGCTGTTGCCCAGCAAGGCGTCGGTGGCTCCGGAAATCACCAGCGAGCCACCGTCGAATCCGCGGACGAAAATCGAATTAGTCACAAAGATGGCGCCCGTCGCGGCCAGGGTCAGCGTCGGAGCCGGCTGGGTGGACGCGAATCCGTCAAAAAAGATGTCCCCCATGCTCATTGAACCGGCGCTCAACCGGAAAACGTTCTGCGGGTTTGTCGGAGTCAGATACGGGAGGATGCGGCCCACCATGAATGAGCCGCCCACCGTCGCGGTCTCGAAGGCGAAGGAGTTCGTCAACAGCACGTTCCGCCCTATCGTAAACGATCTGGCGCCGAAGAATCCGGCGGTCAAATCGCGGCCCGCCGCGACCGTCACGTTCGGATCGGGCGTCAGGATGGTCCCACCGGTGGCGATGATGTCTCGTCCAGCGGTGAGCGAGAGCGGACCGCTGCCTCGGATGGAGGCACCGCTCTGGAATACGATGTCCTGCGCCGCATTCACGCTCACAGCTCCCGTAGAGACGGAATCATTCAGAAAGACAGAACCGCCGGCCACCAGGCTCAGGCTCGCCGAGTTGATGACGCCGTTGAGCTGGATGTCGCGCTGCGCGGCTCCGTAGAAGATTCCGCTGCCGAGCGACGCCGCCCCGTTGAAGGTCAAATCGCTGGCGGTTCCCCGAGCATACAAATCCAAGCGGGTATTCGCTCCCCTGAAGTTGACCCCGGGACCGATGGTGAGCGGACCCGCTTCCGTCGCGAGCAACACTTCACTCAAGCCCGTCAAATCAAAGGTAAACGGCGCCGCAGTCGTGATAATCCCGGCGCCTCCCACGAGTGCAAGGCTGGTCGGACCGCCCGCGAGATTCAGTATCGGATTTCCCGCCAGGGTCAGCATCCCGGCGAAGCGGAAGACCGCGACGCCGGTGGCCGGAAAGGTGCCGCCGCCAAAAAAACTGCCGTTGAAACCGGCCGTGGTATCAAACGCGGTGGTCGAGCCAAAACCGAATCGGGAAAACGGTCCGTCGGTTCCCGCGCCGCGATAGATCGCGCCGGTCGCCGTGACCGTTCCGCGCGTGATGGTGGGATCCGTCTTGATCGTGGTCGTGCCGTCGATCGTGAAGTCACCAGGATTGACCGGTGCGGCCCGTGTGACGGTCCCGACTTGCGACTGCGCCACCGTCGTGCGCGTGTTGACCTGCATCAGGATATCATCGCTCTTGATCATGACGTCGGTGCCCCGACCGGTGATGCCGAGATTGGTCTCAATCAAGCGGCCCTTCGCGATCAGGTCCCTTTGTCGGATAATTTCCTCGTCGATCAGCGACATCGACAATGTCCCGCGCTGACCCACGCCGCGAGTGGTGCCGGTCACCGGCTTGTCCTTGCCCTGTTGCCAGAAGCGGTTGTTGACGAGGATCGAAGTGTCGACCAGCCGGGCTATGTCGATGTCAACGGACTGCGGCAATTGCAGAGTGTCGGGGCTCGTGATGAGCATCTGTCCCGCCTCCAGCAGGACGGATTCCCCCATGCGGTTGTTGAGGTACAAGCGCAGCGTGCCTTCAAGCACGATCACTTTCACGTAACCCTTGCGCTTCTTTTTCTTGCTGCCAGGCGGCGGATTGTAATCGGGGGTGTACTCCAGGAGGATGCTGGTTCCCGTGATCGCCGCGGTAATCGCGGCTGTGCGGATCTTGGCGCCGCCGGCGCCCTTGGGCACCTGCAGGAGCATCGTGCCCTGCTCGAGCGCAAGGTCGCGCGTCCCATTTTCGAAGTTGAAAATCGTGTTTGCGCCCAGCCGGGTGAGGGTCTTGTCCTGGAACTCGAGCTCGGCGCGGGAGAGCCGTCCCGTGCGCACGCCGGTGTCCCCGGTAATGCGCTCCCCTGGCGCCGCCGGCCGGTCATCCCGGCTTGGGGCCACCACTTTCACTTCGTTGTAGGTCTGCGTCACGGTCGCCTGCTTCAACGCCGCGGCGTGGCTGCCCGGCGCCGGCAAGGCCAGGCCGAGGACGGCCACGAGGAATCCGAAACGAGTGGCAGAAATCATGGAAAATAAGTCGGAGATCGAAGAGGGGCACGAGGCCTCCAGGTGATAGCTAGCGGCGAGCGTGCCATGCATGGTCTCGAGTTCATAAACCGGCCGACGATTAGAACTTAAGCATCAGCCCGAGGTCCAGCCCGGCATTGCCCACCCGGTAGGAGAAAACGTTCACGCTCGAGATGTTCCAGCCGAACGACGCCGAGGCCGTGGCCGCAAACCACGGGCGCGGCGAATAACGCAGCGAGGCCGCAAAGGTCTGGTTGAAATCGTTCCGGTTGACGTTCGTATAGTAAAAAACGCCGCCGCGGTAAAATGCATCGAGGGTAAAGGCGCGTGTCAGCGCGGCCCGGGTGCCGAAGTACAGATTGTACTCGTCGCGCTGGGTAATGACGGGCGAATTGAAATTGAGGCGCGCCGTGCCGCCAAAATAGGTGAACACCGCGCTGTTCAGCGAGATGGTTTTCTGAGCACCAAGTGTGATCGAGTTCTGCCGGAAGAAAGAGTGAAAATCACTGTTCGACAACTGGTTGTAGTTGTAGCGCAACGAAAACGCGACCCCCTTGAAGATATAGGTGCCTCCCGCCCCGATGTTGAAAGCGTTGAAGTCGAAGGCCGTAAACTTGTGGTAGCGGAAAATGCCCTCCGAGACACCGGCATCGAGAATGATGTTGTCGCGAAACTTGTACTGATAGGTCAGCGCCGCTTGCGCGAGAAAGAAGCTGTCGCCCTGCGCGCCACGGTTCACGAGCGCGATGTTGCTCGTGTAGTTGATCGAAGTGTCGAGCGTGAAGATGAACGGCGTATTCTTCGTCTGGCGCTTCAGGATGACCTGTTCGCCGAGGTCGTGGTCGCCCGGGCTCGACGGCGCGACCCCCGTGGTGGTGAAATCGCTCACGGGGCGGTTGTCGCTCGGGCCGGTCTGCTCGCCCGGAGGTGGATTGAAGAGCTGGGATTGGTCCACCTGCGGAAGCTGGGCAACCGCCCTTCCCGCGGCCAGGCACGAGAACGAAAGGGCAAAAAGCAGGCACGAAAACCTCACGCAGCGGTGCTATCAGATCATCCTTCGAGGTCAAGCCTAGGAGGCTATTGAAATACTCGCATGGTCCGCGCGAGC
Organism: Verrucomicrobiota bacterium; assembly: GCA_031370675.1. Classification (GTDB taxonomy): domain Bacteria; phylum Verrucomicrobiota; class Verrucomicrobiia; order Chthoniobacterales; family SZAS-18; genus SZAS-18. Next base: position 11,107 of record JANMQT010000303.1, on the reverse strand, counting down.
GTCGCTTCGGCTGGCTGGCGGTGGCGCGAGAGCATCTAGCGGCTGGAATCGGCGGAGGATTTCTGCTTCGGTGCCCCCAGTGAACGCCCTGCTGCACCGACGACACCTCGTGATCGCGCTGATCTGCGCAGCGTCCGCGGTGGGGGTGGCGTTGCTCGGCCGGTTTTTCGTTTGGCCCGCCCGGATTGAAATGACCTTCCGGAACTGGGTGGCGCGCAGCGGTCGCGTCCAACCGGTCGACAAACAACTTATCTTTCTCGCGGTCGACCAGGAATCGATCTCGATCGATCCGATCGACCTGGAAAAACTCTATGCGGACATTCCGAAGGACTCATCAGATTACCGGGCGCTGAACCTGATGGCCGGCGGCTGGCCGTTCAACCGCGAGGTGTACGCGCTGGCGCTGGACAAGATTTTCCAGGCCGGCGCATCGGCCGCGATGATCGACTTCATCTTTCCGAAACCCAGCGGCGGAGATCGGGCCCTGCAAGCCGCGCTTGAGCGCTATCGTTACAAGGTGACAATCGTCTCGAACATCGTCCCGCCCACCGACGACCAGGGGTTGATGCTCACGGTCCCGTCGGCCAGCGTCCTGCCGGCGGAGAACCCGGAGGATGTCCTCGGCTTCGCGAATTTCTTCACGGATCCGCGGGATGGCACTGTCCGCACAGCGAACTATCGGATCGATTTCCGCGCCCTCGGCGGATCAGGAGCCGCCCGGGATGCCACGGACATCCTTTCATCATTGGTGGCGCGGACGGCGGAAAAAGTTGGGAAGGCCGCCCTTGTCCCGGAGAACGTAAAGCCGACAGCGATTCGTTTCGCGGGTCCCGCGGGTACCTTTGAGCCTATTCCGCTCTATCAAATCTTTGTCCCGCGCTACTGGGACAAGAATTTCGGCGGGGGTGAAAAACTCCGCGGCAAAATCGTGATGATTGGTCCCTATGGAAACTGGTCGCAGGATTTTCAGCCCACCCCATGGGGTTCGATGCCGGGGCCGGAGTTGCACCTTCAAGCGCTCAACGCGCTGCTCAGCTCGGCATTTTTGGCGGAGGCGGAGCGGTTGGCGTTGGCCGGCATCGGACTGGCCGCGGCTTTTGTCTTTCTGCTTAGTTTCACCGGGTTGCAGGCGGTCCTGCGGTTCGCGCTCGCCGCCGGCGCCGGCGGCCTGGCGCTCGCCGCCTCGCTTTACGCCTATAACCACTTCAGCCTTTACCTGCCGACCACCTTCCCGCTGATGTGCCTGGCCTCGTGCAGCCTCGGCACCTTGTTCTTCGAATTCACGGCCGAGCGCATCGAGCGGGCCCGCACGCGACGCATGTTCGAACGCTACATGTCAGCCAATGTGGTGCGCGCCGTGCTCGACCATCCGGAGTTTTTCAACGACGCCATCCGCGGCGTCCGCAAACCGGTGTCGATTCTCTTTTCCGACATCCGCGGCTTCACCACCCTGACCGAGTCCGCGGATTCCCAGGCTCTCGTCAAACAACTCAACGAGTATCTCACCGAAATGGTGAAGTGCGTGTTCAAGCATAATGGCACCCTGGACAAGTTCGTCGGCGACGCCGTCATGGCCGTCTGGGGCAACACGCCCGTCACCCGGGGTCCAAAGCTGGATGCGTGCGATGCAGTGCGCTGCGGTTTGGAGATGATCGACGTGCTGCACCAACTGAATGCCCGATGGAAGTCCGAAGGGCGCACGGAACTTCACATCGGCATCGGCATCAACCACGGCGAGGTCATCGTGGGGAACATGGGTTCTCCCGAAAAAATGGAGTTCACCGTGATCGGCGATCCCGTGAATCTCGCCTCACGGCTGGAAGGACTGACCAAGAATTACGCGCTTTCCTTCGTGATCGGCGAGGCGGTGGCCGAGTTGGTCAAGGACGAGTTCATTCTTCAACCGGTCGATTTTGCCCAGGTGAAGGGCAAGACGAAGCCGGTCGAAATCTTTGCGGTCCTGGGTGAAGCCAGGGGCAGTGCGCGCGAACTCGCGCTGGCCGACGGTCTGGCCGACTATCTCGAGGGACTGCAGCGCTACAGGTCACGCAACGCGGCCGGCGCCGTCGCCGTTTTGAGCCAGGCGGCCGCCCTTCGGCCTGACGATCCCCTCGTCCGCCGCTACATCGACCTGGCCCGACAGCGCCTGGCCGAAGGGGCTGACGCAAAATGGGAGGACGTGACCGTGCTGAAGGACAAGTAAGAGAAAAGGAACAAGGAGGAAGGAAGAAGGAACAAGCATAGACCACCGAACCGGGCGACATCCCGCTCAACCGCCTCATTTTCCTCCTTCCTCCCTCTTCCTTGTTCCTTATTTCGAGCACTCCGGGCACTTCCCGAAGAACTCCAGCGAATGCCGGATTTCGGTGAAGCCGTGCCGCCGCTCGAGGTCGCGTTCCAGTTGCTCCACCGGACATTTGTCGACCAGCGGCACCACACGACCACATTGCACGCAGACGAGATGATCGTGGTGGCTGCGCGGATCGAGCAGCTCGAAATGGCTCGAAGAACGACCGAGATTCACGCGCTGCACGAGCCGCAACGTCTCGAGTTGCTCCATCGTGCGGAAAACGGTCGCAAAGTCCGGCATGCCGCCGTGATGCGCGGAATGCTCGCGGATTTCCTCCAGGCTCAAGGGCGCGCGCGCCGCCAGCAGCGCGCGCAGGATCGCGCGCCGGTTTTCGGTCATCCGCAGGCCCGCGCGCTTCAGCGTGTCGACCAGATCGTCGAACGAGAGCGAGGTGTGGCCGCAGCCCTCGTGCGGCCCGGGCCCGGGCGCAGCCTGCCGCCCGGAATTGGCGCCCGCGAATCGCATGCCCGGACGATGCCGGAGTCCGCCACCTTGCGCAAGCCGCGCCCGGCGGTCGATCGGGATTGCCCACGCCGCGATTGTGGAGAGAATTCCAGTCTCCCGCCTTACCGCCATGGTTCACATCATCGACACCCTCCAGCTCCAGCGCACGAAGATCATCGCGGTCACCGTGCTTGAAACCACCGACGGCCTCGCGCTGTTCGACTGCGGGCCGGAATCCACGTTCGACCACGTCGTCGCCGGCATGAAGGCGGCGGGCCTCTCGGTGGACGACGTCCGCCACGTTTTCCTGAGCCACATTCACTTTGATCACGCCGGGGCCGCCTGGCGACTGGCCGAAAAGGGCGCCACCATTTACGTGCATCCGCGCGGCGCTCCTCATCTGATCAATCCCGCCAAACTCGTCGAATCCGCCACGCGCATTTACGGCGACAACATGAGTCGCCTCTGGGGCCGGCTGGCCCCCATTCCGGAGGCCCGGGTGCGCATCGCGAATGACGGCGATGTCTTCACCGCCGGCCAGTTCCAGGTCCGCGCGACCGACACGCCCGGCCACGCCAATCATCACAATGTCTACCAATGGAACGACAACGTTTTCGGCGGCGACGTCGCGGGCGTGACCATCAACGGCGGTCCGCCGATTCCGCCGTTCGTGCCGCCGGAGCTGCACATCGAGTCGTGGCAGCAGTCGCTCGACAAACTCCGCGCCATGAAACCGGCGCGCTTCTATCTGCCGCATTTCGGCTGCGTCGAGGGCCGCATCGACGCTCATCTCGACGCCGTGCAGGAGCGGCTGCACCGCTGGTCAACCTGGTTCCGCGACCAACTCCGCGCCGGCCGGACGGAGGCGGAGCTCATCCCGATGTTTGCCAAATACGAAGCCGACGATCTCCAGTCCGACGGCTCAAATGCCGAAGTGGTGCAAGACTACGAGTACGCGGATCCGAGTTTCATGGCGGTTTCATCGTCGATCCGATATTGGAACAAATATCACCCTGAGGCCCTCGTTTGACGCCTCGGGAACCTCGAAGATCGAAATTCGAAACTCGAAGAAAGTATAAGTCAAAAATCGGGGAAAGCTCCAAAACCCGCGCTGGAATCCTTCCCGCTTTCGTCCCGTTTTCTTTTTCGAGCTTCCTTCGAGTTTCGGATTTCGAGTTTCCCGAAGCCCGCCGCGGGCTTCGGGCTACATCCCCATCGCCTCGTAGCCGCCATCCACATAGATCACTTGTCCCGTGATCGCCGCCGCGCCGTCGCTCACCAGAAACAAACCGGTCGCGCCGATTTCCTCAGTCGTGCAACTCCGGTGGAGCGGCGCCTTCAGCTCGTAGTGCTTCATCATCGTCGAAAATCCGCTGATACCCCGCGCCGCCAGGGTTTGCACCGGTCCAGCGCTGATGCAGTTCACCCGGATTTTCTTCGTGCCCAAATCCCACGCGAGGTACCGCGCCGACGACTCCAGACTCGCCTTCGCCACGCCCATCACGTTGTACTTCGGGACCACCTTCACGCTGCCGTAATAGGTCATTGCCACGATGCTGCCGCCCTCCGTCATCAGCGGCGCCACCTCGCGCGAGAGTGCCACGAGTGAATAGGCGCTGATATCGTGCGCCATCCGGAACGCCTCGCGCGTCGTGTTGAGGAACTCACCCTCGAGCGCCTCCTTCGGCGCGAAGGCCACGGAATGCAGCATCAGATCCACGCGGCTCGTGTGTTTGCGCACGTGGCCGAAAAATTCGGTGATGCTCTCGTCCGTGCTGACGTCGCACGGATAGAAAGGCGTGTCCGCGGACAACTCCGAGACAAGATCCTCCAAATTCTCCTTCAGCCGCTCGCCCTGGTAGTTGAAAATGAGCTTCGCCCCGGCGTTGTGCCACGCCTTGGCGATCGCCCACGCGATGCTGCGCTTGTTCGCAATACCGAAGACGACACCGGTCTTGCCTTCCAGAAATCGGGGGGAGTTCGACATAGGCCGGAAGTTTGGAATGGCCGCTGCCGATTGTCGAATGGGGAATCCTAGGGTGGGTCGAGCGAAGAAGATCGACGGTCGACAGCTTTTTTCTTCCCGGTGGGGCAGATGTCGCGCAGCTCGCAGCGGGGGCAGTCCGGCTTCCGCGCCTGGCAGCGGCGCCGGCCGTGGAAAATCAGCCAGTGGCTCCACAGGGTCCACCGATCGTGCGGCACGAGTTTCATCAGGTCCCGCTCGACCTTCTCCGGATCGACGTGGCGCGTCAGGTCCAGCCGCCTGGACAGCCGGCCGACATGCGTGTCCACCACCACCCCCGAATCGATCCCGAAGGCATTTCCGAGCACGACATTCGCCGTCTTGCGCCCGACCCCCGGAAGCGCGGCGAGAGCCTCCATGGTGCGCGGGACCTCGCCGCCGTGTCTTGCCACAAGCTGCGCGCTCGCCGCGCGAATGTTCTTCGCCTTGTGCCGGAAAAATCCGGTCGTCTTCACCGCCGCTTCAAGGTCCGCGAGCGGCGCATTGGCGTAGTCTGCCGCCGTGCGATAGCGCGCGAACAAATTGGCGGTGACGATATTCACGCGTTTGTCGGTGCACTGCGCGGAGAGAATGGTCGCCACGAGCAACTCCAGCGGATTCGAGAAATTCAGCTCGCAATGGGCGTCCGGATAAATGTGAGGGAACCGGCGGATTAATTCCGCGGTTCGCTCGGCGCGATGATTCGGACGAGGCATAAAAAAGCCTAGGCTGGCAGCCTGTGAAACTCGAAGCTCGAAATCCGAAACACGAAGGGAGTCTAAGACGGAAAACGCGGAGATAAATCCGAACGTCCCGATGGGAACTTTCTCGGGTTGCTTCGTTTTCGGCCTTTCGAACTTCGAGTTTCGAGTTTCCGGCGTAGCTGGGCTACGCCGGCGCCGGCTCCACCTCGATGGCGCGCTCACGAATCGGCAGGTGAATCACCGCCGCCACGACCGCGAGCACCATCGCGATGCGCCAGACCCCATCGTAATTTCCGGTGAGATCAAAATAGCGCCCGCCAAGCCACGCGCCGAAAAACGCGCCGACTTGATGGCTGAAGAAAACCACGCCAAACAGGCTGGCCAGATAACGTGGACCAAAACGCGTGCCCACCAGGCCGCTGGTCAGGGGCACGGTCCCAAGCCAGGTGAACCCCAGCACGCACGCGAACACCAGAAAGGTCGTCCGTGTCTTGGGCGCGGCCAGGAAGACGGCAATCGCGACCGCGCGGATGAGATAGATCGCGCTGAGCAGCCACTTCATTTTGTAGTGCCCGCCGAGATACCCCGCGAGAAAACTGCCGGCGATATTGAACAACCCGATCAACGCGAGCGCCTGCGCGCCCACGGCCGCGGGCAGGAGGCACAGCGAGGTCATCCCCGGCAGGTAGGTGGCGACAAACGCGACGTGAAATCCGCAGACGAAAAATCCCGCGTTGATCAACCAGTAGCTCGGGTCGCGCGCAGCCATGACGATCGCCCGGCCGAGCGATTGGGTCGACGACGTGGGCGCCGCGGGTTTGCCGCGCAACCACCACGCCATCGGCAGCAGGAGCAGCGCGAAGCTTGCGAAGATGGCCAGCGCCATCGACCAGCCATGGTCCGTGATGAGCTTCTGGCCGATCGGCGCGAGCGCGAACTGGCCGAACGATCCGCCTGCGCTCACGATCCCGCCCGCCAGGCTGCGCATCTCCGAGGGGACCAGGCGGCCGACCGCGCCAAACACGATCGAGAAGCCCGCGCCGCTCAGTCCCAGCGACACGAGGATGCCCGCGGAGAAGTAAACTTCCGCGGCGTCATTCGCCCGCGCGAGATAGAACAGGCCCAGCGCGTAAAACACGGCGCCCACCGCGACAACCCGGCCCGTTCCAAAGCGGTCGGCCACCATGCCGGCAAACGGCTGCGTCGCGCCCCAGAGCAAATTCTGGATGGCGATTGCCAGGCCAATTGTCCCACCCGTCAGCGCAAGGTCCACCGACATCGGCGGAATGAAGAGGCCAAGACTTTGGCGGAGGCCGACCGCAATCGAGAGGACCATCGATCCCGCGGCAAGTGCCAGCCAGATGGGGACGGAGCGGTGCATAGACGCGGGATGATGCCTGAAAGAACGGAAGTGCGCCACGGCCGAGGTGGGACGCGCCTTCCGGGCGCGTTGGCACGGTAGGGACGATTCACCGAAACGTCCAAAATCCTGCGCGATTGATCTTCCCTCGCCGATCTGCGTCGAGATCGTTCTGGCAATCTTGGTCGCAAGTTTGGGACGACCGGGGACGGTCGTCCCTACCCTTTTGCCAACGCGCCCGGAGGTCGCGTGTTCCACCTCACTCCGGGTCTTAGACGTCGTAGTACATCGAGAACTCGTACGGATGCGGCCGCAGCCGGATCGCATCGTACTCCTTCTTCTTCATCTCAATGAAGTTCTCGATGAAATCCTTCTGGAAAACATCGCCCTTGAGCAGGAAGTCGTGGTCCTTTTCGAGCGCGTCCAGCGCGCCGAGCAGCGAATCCGGCGCACTCGGCACCTTCGCGAGTTCCTCGGGCGGGAGATCGTAGAGGTTCTTGTCGAGCGGATCGCCCGGATCGATGCGGTTGAGCACGCCGTCGAGCCCGGCCATGAGCAGCGCCGCGCTCGCCAGATAAATGTTCGCCGCCGGATCCGGCGTGCGGAACTCGATGCGCTTGGCCTTCGGGTTTGCCGAATACGTCGGGATGCGGACCGACGCCGACCGGTTGCGCGCGCTGTAGGCCATGTTCACGGGCGCCTCGTAACCTGGCACCAGGCGCTTGTAACTGTTGGTCGTCGGATTGCAGATCGCGCAGAGCGCCCGGGCGTGCTTGATCACGCCACCGATGTAAAACAAAGCCATCTCCGAGAGTTGCGCGTACTTGTCGCCGAAGAAAAGCGGTTTGCCGTCCTTCCACAATGACATGTGCACGTGCATGCCCGAGCCGTTGTCGGCGAAGAGCGGCTTCGGCATAAAGGTGACCGACTTCCCGTGCCGCGCGGCGACGTTCCGGACGATGTACTTGTAATACATGATCCAGTCGCCCATCTGCTTGAGCGGGGCGAAACGGATGTCGATCTCGGCCTGGCCCGCCGTCGCCACCTCGTGGTGCTGGCGCTCGATCGGGATGCCGCATTTTTCCATCTCGAGACACATCTCGTTGCGGATGTCCTGCTGCGTGTCGGTGGGCGCAACCGGGAAATAGCCCTCCTTCGGGCGAATCTTGTAACCGAGGTTCGGCCCTTCCTCACGGCCGCTGTTCCAATGCGCCTCGATGCTGTCCACCGAATGACCGGAGCTGTTCCCCGTGTAGTGGTATTTGACGTCGTCGAAGATGAAAAACTCCGCCTCGGGACCGAAGAACGCCGTGTCCGCGATGCCCGTGCTTTTGAGGTACGACTCGGCCTTGCCCGCGATGCCGCGCGGATCGCGATCGTACGGCTCCTTGGTGATCGGATCGACGATGTCGCAAATGAAACTCAGCGTCGGCTCGGCGTTGAAGACATCCACCCACGCGGTCGACGCGTCGGGGATGACGAGCATGTCGGAATTGTTGATCGCCTTCCAGCCGCGGATGGACGAGCCGTCGAAGCCGAGCCCCTCGTGGAAGAGCGCCTCGCTGTATTCGGTGAGCGTGGTGGTGAAGTGCTGCCAGGTGCCGAGGATGTCGCAGAACTTAAAGTCGATGAGCTTGATTCCCTGATCCTTGATGAGCGCCGTGATGTCGGCGGGTGTGCGTTTCTTGTGCATTCGTGAATGGTTGTTGGAGGACGGTTTTGCGCGGAGCGAGGGGAACCCGCGACGGACGGAATGGGAACAAACGGATTGGCTACGACGACTCGTTTATGGACACGACTGGCAGGCCGCGCAACTGGATTTTCCGGCCTCGGTCCGGTTGGGAAATTTTCGACCAGATCAGGCGTGGTGATTTGTGCGCTCGGTGGCTGAATTTAGGCGCAACCGGTCCACTTTCCCGAACGGATTGAGCAGACGGACATGGCCTGCTCAGATCGCGCCAACGCCCATGAATACAGGGTTCGACGGGCATCGAGCCCGCTTCCGCGCGCGCCGGCTGACGACCGGCATGGAAGGTGCTAAACGCGCGGTGGTCTAGCCGATCCCTGCCGCCGGCATGCCAAATTCGGCTTCCCCGCCCACCCCACCCCGACCACGATTCCCATGTCCGTCCCCCGCCTGGCCTCCCGCATCCCTTCTTTGCTCCTCATGGCCGCCCTTGCGACCTCGATTCTGCTGCCTGAACCGCTCCGCGCGGAACCAACTCCCGCGCCGGCCAAGGCCGACCCGTCTCTCGAACAGCGAATCGCCGATCTGGAAGCCTATATCGCCAACTCTCCGCGCGGCGCCGATGCCGCCGACGCGAAAATCCTTTCCAAGATTGGCGGTCCGGGACCCGGTCATAACGCGTGGATGATGACGTCCGCCGCGCTCGTTCTGTTCATGACGCTGCCGGGACTCGCGCTGTTCTATGGCGGACTCGTGCGCAGCAAGAACATCCTCTCGGTGATGGCGCAATGCCTGGGCATCGCCGGCCTTGTGGCGATCCTCTGGTGGGCGGTCGGCTACAGCCTCGTCTTCGCCAAGGGCTCCGCTTTTGTCGGCGACTGGCGCACGTTCCTCTTCCTCAAGGGCGTCGATGCAAATCCGAACACCGACTACGCCTACTGGGTCTCGCAAAACGTCTTTTCGATGTACCAGATGATGTTCGCCATCATTACGCCCGCGCTGATCATCGGGGCGATCGCAGAGCGGATGAAGTTCTGGTCGATTCTGGCGTTCGTCACGCTCTGGATGTTCGCCGTGTATTTCCCGCTCGCACACATGGTGTGGGGCGTCGACGGGCTGATGAACGGAGTCTGGAACGCGGGCGCGAAGATCAAGGCGATCGATTTTGCCGGCGGCACGGTCGTGCACATGTCGTCCGGCTGGAGCGCGCTCGTGCTTTGCATCATCCTGGGCCGGCGCGAGGGCTTTGGCCGCGTCTCGATGGCGCCGCATAGCATGGTCCTCTGCATGATTGGCACCGGCATGCTGTGGGTCGGCTGGTACGGCTTCAACGCGGGCTCCGCGCTTGGCGCCGATGCCATTGCGTCGAACGCCTTCATGACCACCACGCTCGCCGCGGCGGTCGCCGCCTTCGGCTGGGCCGTGCTGGAGGCGATCTTTAAGGGTCATCCCAGCGTGCTCGGATTTTGTTCCGGCGCGGTCGCCGGACTGGTGGTCATCACGCCGGCCTGCGGCTTCGTCACCGCGAACGGCGCCGTCGCGATCGGCCTGCTGGCCGCGGCGTTCCCGTTCTTCGCCTGCAACTATCTCAAGCGCTGGCTCGGCTACGACGATGCGCTCGACACCTTTGGCGTGCACGCGGTCGGCGGCACGCTTGGCGCCTTGCTCACCGGCGTTTTCGCCACGCTCGAGGTGAATGCGAACCTGCCGACGAACCTCAAGGACGTCGTGGGCAAGTCGCTCGTCGGCGAACAACTCAAGGCCATGCTAGTAACCGTGGTGTTGTCGGTGGTGGCCACCGCGGTGATCGCGGTCCTGCTTAAGGTGACCATCGGCCTGCGCGTGGACGAGGAAATCGAGAGCAATGGCCTCGATATTTCCGAGCACGGCGAGGAAGGCTACCACCCGGCCTAGGTGTTACCGATTATCTCGAGGCCGATGACCATTGGGTGGGATCGATCGTCCTGGGTCGGCCCAAACTGAATCACGGGAAAATCGTCGCGGCTGTTCCACTCGGCCCGGCCTGGCCGGCGGAGGCGCCGCCCGGGCCAGCGCTGCCAATCGTGAAGGTCGTTGAAGTAAGTTGCGGGGTGGAGCCGCCGGCTCTGAGCACGCCGATGGAAGAACCGCCCGCGCCTCCGCCGCCGTGTCCCCCACGTCCGCCATCCCCGCCGATGCCACCAGGGGCGCCGTTGCCGCCATCGTCCTGTTCAGCGGAACCTCCGTACGGACCACCAGGCCCGCCGAGTCCATGAATTCCCGGCGCGCCCCCGGTTCCAGCGCTGCCGCCCGCGCCGCCGTTGCCCGTCAAGAGCGTGCAAGTCTCAATGTGCACATCTGAGGCGAAGAGATAGATGGCGAAGGATCCGCCGCCGGATTGCCCACCGGTGGCGGCTGTCCCGAGGCAACCGCCGCCGCCGCCACCCCCGCCACTGCTCCCGTAAGAATCACAACCAGACGTCCCACCACCGCCACCGCCTCCCCCGCCACCGCCGTTTCCGGGGGTTCCGTCGGTGCCGGCGGCTCCAGACGTCGCGACGTAACCGCCGACCGCGAAACT
>JANMQT010000298.1:0-6132 GCA_031370675.1 Verrucomicrobiota bacterium | reverse complement strand
CCGGCGAGGGAGGCGAGAAGGCCAATCAGGGTGATGGAGAGGAGGGAGGCGATAGACATCAGAATCGACACCCCGAAACCCATCATGACCAGGCGCCGAAATTACCTGATCGAGCACCAGAGCCATTCGCCCTGCTGCAGTTGCCAAAACGTGAAGGTGAAGAAGAGGGCGAGGAGCGCAAAGGCCGCGCTCCAGTTGACGACCTTCACCCAGCTTGCCAACGGTTCCGACGAGTTTTCGCGCGGCAGGAACAGCAGCTTGCGCCAAAACGGGATGGCCGGGGCGCTGCTTTCCATGCGGCAGGGTTCTACGGGACCACGGGAGGAATGTCCATCCCGCCGCATCACGCCGCCTGCGCGGCCGAGAGGCATTGCAGCAGGTACGGGAGCAATTGCTTCTTGCGCGAGACCACCCCGTCCATCTCCCAAAGGTCCGGCCCGGCGGACGGATAATCGATCTGCCGGCGGAATTTCTCGTCGCCCGTCACGAGCAGCAACGAGTTCTGCGTGTTGATGTCGGTGATGAGCAGCGCCGAATACTGCAGGCGGTTCGCCGCGCGATACGCTTCGAGCGCCTGCGCGATGGACTCGCGTTTGGCGTGGAACAACTCAAAGCCCAGCTCCTCGATTTGCGCGACGCTGAAGCGCGCGCCGCGCTCGGAAAATTCCTTGCAGTCGGCCGTGACGACCTCGTCCGGCGTCAGCGTCATCAGCGGCGATCCCACCGCGAATATTTCCTGCGCGAGCTGATCCGCGGTGCAACCCGCGAGTCCGGCTAGTTGATCGAGAATCCGCCGGTCGGTCGGCGTACTGGTGGGCGAGGTCAGGTTCAGCGTATCCGAAATCAGCCCTGCCATCAGCAATCCCGCGATGCGCGGCGGGATCGGCATGCCCGCGGTTTCGTAGCAGAGCGCGACGATCGTGCTCGTGCTGCCGACCGGGTTGTTCCAAAAGAGCACGGGCGCGTCCGAGCTGAAGCCGCCGATGCGATGGTGATCGAGCACCTCGACGATCGGCAGTTCCTCCGCGCCGGCCACCATCTGCGTGACCTCGTTGTGGTCGACCAGGATCAACTGCCGCCGGCTGGGCTGGAGAAAATCCCCCTTCGTCATGACGCCCACGATCCGCCGCTCAGCGTCCAGCACGGGGAAGATGGTCGAAGCGCTGCCCATCGCCCGTCCCTTGGCGGACTCGAGCGACGTGTCGGGCGAAAAGCTGACGAACTCACGATCAACCATCTCGCCGATCCGCGAGGCTCCGCGGGCCAGCAGCACCGTGGTGGCGGCGTCATAGCGCGACCGCGCGACGATCACGCCGGCCTCCGCGGCCTTGGTGAGAATGTCCGCCGCGATCATCAACCCGCCCACGATCACGATGGCCCGTGCGCGACCCTCGATGGCCGCGAGCTGCACGTCCTCGCGATCCCCGACGAACACGATCTGCCGGTCCGCCGCCCGGGTCTGGAGCCGGCCCACAAAGCTCTCTACCTTCATGGTCGAAAGCGTCAGATGATACTCCCGCGGTTCCTCGTCGCGGCGGGCTTCGCCGACCAGCACCTCGCCGTCGAAGGTCTGCAGCACGTCGGCGAGATTGGCCAGCACACGCCGCGCGCGCTCAGCGTCGCCACGCGAGGGAAAAATGCGGTGGCTGATCTTATGGGTGCTGAGCAGCCCGAGGCAGCGATTCGATTCATCCACCACGGGCAGTCCGCGCAACTGATGTTCGTCGATCGATCCCACCGCCTGCGTCACGGTCGCGTCCGCGCGCGCCGAGATGACCTCGCGCACCATCACGTCGCGCACCAGCGGCGTGACGTCCGTGAAATGCACCGGCTCGGCCACGCCAAAGCGCTTCAGCACAAATTCAATGCGCGCGTTCAGGTTCCCGGCGCGACCGGCGATGACGCGCTCGACGCCCTGCAGGCGCTTCAGCTCGGCATAGCCAATCGCCGAGCAGATCGAATCCATGTCCGGATTCTTGTGGCCGATGACGATGGTTTCCATGGGGAACGGGCGCCGCGGCTCTACGTTCCCCGGACAATCGATGCGCGCAAGCGGGGCGTGAAGATCGATTCTGAATAAATCCGCTGTCCCTCGGTCTACTATCCCAGGCGACCTCGCCCCCCTCACACATGAAATTCAAATTACTGTTCCTCCCCGTCGCACTCCTCGCGGCCTCCCTCCTGCACAGCGAAGTCCGCGCCCAGCAGGTTGATGTCAACTTTTTCTACACGTCGCTCCAAGACAAGGGCGATTGGTTTCACACCGACAACTACGGTTACGTCTTCCAACCGCGTCGCGCGACGACCTCCAACTGGCGGCCGTATGCCGATGGGCATTGGAGTTACACCGACCAAGGCTGGACCTGGATTTCGAATGAGGATTTCGGTTGGGCCACCTATCATTATGGCCGCTGGGCAAAGCTGCAGCGCACTGGCTGGGTCTGGATTCCAGGAGATCAATGGGCCCCTGCCTGGGTCTCCTGGCGCACCCAAGCTCGTTACGGCCACGGCCGTTCGACGACTGTCACCACCCGGGTGGTGGAGCAAGATTCTGATTACATCGGCTGGGCTCCATTGCCCCCCGAGGCCAGATTCGAGGTTTCGGTCGGCTTCACCAGCCGGGTGGACGCGGAATACAACATCGGGCCCGACAACTATTGCTTCGTGCCGACGCGTTCGTTCTCAGCCCCCGTGTTGACGACCGTGATTGTAGAGCCGACGCGCAACGTGTACTTCATCGGTCGCACCGTAAACGTCACGAACACTTCCTACAGTGAGCGCGGCGGAACGACCCTGATCTTCAACGGTGGACCCGACTACACCGTCATTGAAACGGTCGTCGAGCGACCCATTCCACGCCTCGTCATTGAGCGCCAAACGAACATCGTTTACACCCCGGGCACCACGACCACCCAGGTTCAGTACGCGAATCAAGTTCGCGGAAACAGCTTTCAGGTGATCGCGCCCCAGGTCGCTGCCACGGCGATCTTTACTCCCGGCGCACCGCCCCCAGCCCGTGCCGCCGCAGGACCGAAGCCGGCGCAGGTCAAGGCCGAGCTGAAGCAGGTCGAGCGTGCCCCCGGTTGGGAGGCCGCCGGTGCCCAACCCCAAGACGTGCAAGCCGCTCGCGAGCAAGTCAAACGCGACGCGACGGAAGCGCCGAAAAAGGCCGAAGCGCCCCCAGCCGTTCCCCCAGCCGCACCCAGCAAGCCCGCCGCCACCACGCCGACTGCTGGCACCACGCCGACTGCCGGCACGACGCCATCGGCCGGAACTACGCCCGCAGCGGGCACCACGCCCACGCCCTCCGCGGCCACTCCGAGCCGGTCGCCGGCGACGACGCCCGCCCCAACGACTGTGCCCGCGCCGACCGCCCAGCCAAGCCGGCCGCCGGTCGCGTCCCCCGCACCGTCCGCAACTCCGCCACAATCTAACGTGACCACCCAGCCGAGCCGCCCGCCCGCCGCGACCACTGCCCCCACCGCTGCTCCAACCGCTGCGCCGGTGCCGCCGACCCCGCAGCCGACTCGTCCAGCGACCGTGACCACGCCGCCCACGGCGGTGCCCAGCGTAACCACCGCGCCCACCCGCCCGCCTGCCACCTCGGTGGCGCCAAAAACGGAGGCGCCGCAAGCTACGCCGATCGCCCCCACGCGCCCGGCGCAGGTGACCAAGGCGCCTGTCCCGACCATCGCCCCTACGGCGGTGCCCCGCGAAACGCCGGCCAAGCCCGCCGACACCTCGCGTGAGCGCGAGGCGGCGGATCAGCAAAAGCGTGAAGCCATGCGCCAGCAGCAGCAGAAAGCCGTCGAGGATCAGCGCAAGGCACAGGCTCCAAAAGTAGAAGCGCCGCGTCCGGAGCCGACGCGTCCGGAGCAGGCACAGAAGCAACCGGCGATGGAGCAAGAGCGAAAGGTCCAGGCCGAACGCGCGCGTCCGACCGCACCGCCCGCCGCAGCCGCCGCAGCCGCCGCGGATGCGCAACGCGAGGCCGTTAAGAAGCAAGCCGAAGCGGCCCGGAAACCGGAATCGCCCAAGAAGCCTGAGGCGACTCCGGTCCCGACTCCCTGACGGCTCGCTTGCACGCAAGGCAAAGTTCGGGCGGTGGCGTCCGATGTACCTGAGAGCCGGCTTTCTGCGCGTTTGGCGCAGACGCCGGCCGACGAGCGGATCTCCGCTGAATAAATGGCCGCTGGGACGGTCTAATTTTTCAGCTGAATCCAGCTCTCTCCCATGCGTTCTCGAATCCTGCTCACCCTGCTTGCCCTTCTCACCTTCGCTGTCGAGCCGCGCACGGCGCGCGCGGAGGACGAGGTAAACTTTGACTATTTTTATTCTGCGCTGAGGGACGGGGGCGACTGGTTTGGGACGGCGGAATACGGATACGTTTTCCAACCGCGCGCCGCTGCACAGAGCGCCACCTGGCGGCCGTACGCCGATGGGTACTGGAGTTTCACGGACGAGGGCTGGACGTGGGTTTCCTACGAGGATTTTGGCTGGGCCACGTATCACTACGGGCGCTGGGCTAAACTTGCCGACGTGGGCTGGGTCTGGGTCCCAGGTTACGAATGGGCGCCGGCGTGGGTCTCGTGGCGGAGCAGTCCGCGATACCGCGATGACGCGCCAGAAGTCGTAGCCGTCGAGTTAAACGAGGAGCCGGAATCCGACTACATCGGCTGGGCACCGCTCCCGCCGGAAGCCACGTTCGACGCCTCGATCGGATTCACGAGTGGCGTGGACGACACCTATGACATCGGCCCGGCCAATTATTGCTTCGTGCCGACCCGATACTTCGGCGCGCCCGTGTTGGTGACGGTGATCCTGGCTCCGGTGAGGAACGTTTTCTTCATCGGCCGCACCGTGAACGTGACGAATTGTTCCTACGCCGGAGTTCGCGGCTCCACGCGGATTTATTGCGGGGGTCCGCAATTCGCGAACGTGTACCGGCGCGTGGAGCGCCCAATTCCGCGGCTCATCATCGAGCGCCGCGCGCCCGCGGGCGTCGGACCGCGCAATCCAGCGGGCCCCGCCGCGCTTGCGTCGATGTCGCAAATTCGCGGCAACACGTTGCAGGTGACCGCGCCCCGCATCGTCCCGCCACCGGGCATCGCATCGGGCGCGGTTGGCATCCCCCGAAATGCCTCCCCTGCGCGTCCCGCCAACGTCAAGGCCGAGATTGCCCGCGTCGATCGCGTCAAAGGTTGGGACGCGCCGGGCCTCCAGCCGCAGGCGGTGCAGGCCGCGCGCGAACAATTGCAGCGCGAGGCGAGTCAGGCTCCGCCCCGCGCCGCGGCACCTGGCCCCACCCCGCCGCGGAATATTGTGCGGGCACCAGTTTCTTCCGGTCCCGTCGTCTCCGTGGTTCCGCGAAATCCGGCCGCCCAGACTGCTCCGGGCGTACCCGGCCGACCGCGCCAGCTGGTGTCACCGCCCGACGTAACGGCGGCGAACCCCGCCCGGACGCCGGAGGTCTTGGCGGGCGAACGCAATCTCGCGGAGCAACAACGGCGCGACGTGGCGCGCCAGACGCAGCAGAGCTTGATGGAGCAGCAACGCCGCGCCGAGGTGGGACGACAGGAGCAACTGCAACAACAACAGGCTGCGGATCTCGATCGACGCCAGCGGTTGATCGCGGAACAACAGCGCCGTGGCCAGGAAATGCAGCAGCAACAACGTGAGGCCCTCGACCGGCAGAACGCGATGCGCCAGCAACAAATTGAGGCGCAGCGCAGCGCCCAGGCGGAAGCGAAAGCGCGCCTGCTGGCCCAACGCGAGCAGCAGGGCGAGCAACAGCGCCAAGCCGCCGCCGCCGCGCAGGCTCAGCGCCAGCAACAGATCGAGGTCCAGCGCCAGGTGCAAGCGGATCGGCAGCGGGAAATCCAGGCCGCGGCGCAGGCGCGCGCCCAGGCCCAGGCCGAGGCCACCCGGCAGCAACAGTCCGAGCCCCAGCGCCGCGCCGCCGAAGCGGCTCGACGTGCGGAGGCCCCAAAGGGCGGCCAGGCCACGCCCTCGCCCTGACGCCGAATCGAAGGCGATCGCCCGGAGCTTGCGCGACCCCGATTCTCCGCCTCTCATGCGATCGCGTGCCCATGAAACATTGTTTGGTCGCGGCCCGGGTCGCCGCTCTTCTCA
>JANMQT010000076.1:0-4280 GCA_031370675.1 Verrucomicrobiota bacterium | reverse complement strand
GATGGCGCGCTCGATTCCCACGCCGCCGCGCGGCTCTAGCTCGAGTCAGGCTCGAGCCCTCGACTTACTTCGGCCGTTCTTTCGGCGCGAGTTTTGCCAACATCGCATCAAAGCGCGGATCCCCGCGCAAGAAATCCCAGTCAGGATTTAGGCGAAGGTCTCCGTAGCTGGTCCAACCGGGGTGCGATGTGGTCACCGCGAGGACCTCTATAGCCAGGTCCTTTTCACCCAAAATCGCATAGACTGCGGCGGTCTCGTGCAGGTAGCGCGGTGCGTCGATCTTATCGCGACTGAGGGGCACCAGATCGCAGGCGCGCTGTGCCTCACGAACTGCGTCGTCCTTTCGGCCTAGATAGGCATCAATCGTCGCCAGTCGATTGAGCGCGGGCGCCGTCTCGCCCTGGGACTGCAGGACTTGCTCCAACTCAACCCGTGCAATCTTGAAGGCCGCCTCGGCCGCCGGGCCATCACCACGCATCCGGGCGAGCCGTCCCGCAAACCAAGCGCGCGGAGACGGGAATCCCTCCTGGTCCGTGAAACCCGCCTCGGGAATCGCCTCGAGCGCCTCGGCAGCAGCGAGTGGATCGCGCTCCAGGACTGCCAAGTCGAAGGATCCGCCCGAGACGTCGCGGGCCCCGCCAGGCCCGACCGCCGCGATGCCGGCGTACGCCGCGCGCAACGGTTTCGTATTGGCCGTCCAGGCCATCTCAGTGGTGCCAAGCATAAATCGGGCGGATTGGGCCAAGAGAATTTCTGCGTTCTGCCGGACTAGTTCCACGGCGTCGGCATATCGCCGCAACGCGCTGTAGGTTGACCAACGATTGAAGACGAAGCTTCGGTTCCGCGGATCCAGTTCGCTGGCTCGCCGCAGGTTCTGGACGGCGTCGTCCCACCGGCCTTCCCGGCGGTCAATCAGTCCGAGGAAGCTGGCCACGTCCGGATTATTCGGCAGGAGGCGCCGGGCCGACTCCAGCTCGCGGCGCGCCGCGGTCAAATCGCGGCGTCCCCAGTACGAATGGACCCCGCGCGCCAGCTTTGCCTCCCCGGCGTCCGGATTGCGGCTCTCGGCCGCCCTGACCGCGGCTTCCGCCAGGGCCAAACGCGCCTCGGAGTGATCGTAATTAAACCAGTAAATCAGGTCATGCGTCTGGGCGAGCTGCGTATAGGCGACCAGAAACGACGGGTCGCGCGCCACGGCCGCGTCGAGGAGTCGAACTGCCTCCTGCAGCGTTTCCTTGTCGTTGACGGTCCCGCGCGTACTGTCCTTGACGCTGAGGGCTCGTCGATAAAGATCATAGGCGACCAAGTCCTTGGTAGGCGGAAGCGCCATCGCGATCTTTTCCGCCGGGGAAATCCTGGCGCGCAATTGCTCTGCGATTGCCTCCGCGACCTCGGTCTGGATTCCAAATACATCCGCGAGATCGCGATCATAACGCTGCGCCCAGACGTGCGCGTCGGTGCGCGAATCGATCAACTGGGCGGTCACACGCACTTTGCCGCCGGCACGCTGCACGCTGCCTTCCAGTACGTAGGCGACGCCAAGCGCGTTGCCAATCTCTCGAAGATTGCGCTGCACGCCGGTCTTGTAATGCATCACGGAGGACCGACTGATGACCTTCAAGTCGGCGACCCGCGCGAGGTCAGTCAGGATCTCATCCTGCATTCCGTTGGTGAAGAATGCGTTTTCCTCGTCCTTGCTGAGATTGTCGAAGGGCAGCACCGCGATGCTCTTCTCCGGAATCGCCGGGGCCACGACCGCCGGCGCCGGCGGTGCGACCGGCGCTCCGCCCGACCCGCGCCAGGACCGCAGCATCGCCGCCATGGCCACCAAAGCCGCGGCCACGGCGAGCCCGGCAAAGATCCGCTTTCGCGACACTCGAACTTTGCCCGTGGCTACTGCCGCGTTCTCTTTCGAATCCGTCTTGGGCCGCCGCAGTGGCGGGAAGTTGCGCGGCAAATCCGCCGCGACCAGTTGATGGACGTCCACGATCTGCGCCGGATCGTCGAGCGGCCTTGCGTCCACTTTGACGAAGGTCGCACCGACGTCGCGCTCCGCCTGAATCACCTCCGCGGCGGACGCCGTCACCAGAATCTGTCCGCCGTGCGCGAGGTCCAACAGGCGGGCCGTGCGGTTCAGCGCCGGGCCAAAGAAATCCTTGCCGCGCTTTTCCCCGCTGCCGAAGTGCAACGCCATGCGCACCCGGATTCCGTCCACCGCGCTGAACTCCTCCAACGCCAGCGCGCGCTGCAGCGCGATGGCCGCGTTGGCCGCGTCGGCCGGCCTGGCAAAGGAAACAAAAAAAGCATCGCCCGCAGTCTTGAAGATTTTTCCGCCATGCTCGCCCACGACCTTGCGCATGATGGCATCGTGTCTCGCCACGGCCTTCTCCATGGCCGCGCGGTGGTTCAGCCAGCGGACGCTGGAACCCTCAATGTCCGTGAAAAGAAACGCAGACAGCGTGGTGGAGGATTTCGCGGTGGATTCCATGGTCACGTCCAACCTCGTAGGGTTATGGCTCTGCCTTCGTCGGGGCAAGTTTTTCGACCAGGGCTTGAAAGCGCGCGTCATTCCGGAGAGGATCCCACCCCGGATTGAATTTCAAATCTCCATAATTGATTGGACTGGGAATCTCGCTCAGTCTTTTCAACCGCTCAATGGCTTGATCCACATGTCCAGCTCGCGCTTCGACATCCGCCAGACCTATTTCAAGGTCCGCGCCCCTAAGCGCATCTCTCGCCAGCGGGATGATCTCGCAGGCGCGCCGCGCGCCGCGCAACGCGTCGTCATGCCGACCCAGCTTTGAGTCAATTTCCGCCAGCAGGGACACTAACTGCGCATTGTCCGGTTGCTGCGCCACCATGGCTGCGGTTTCGGCGCGAGCGGCCCCGAAGGCGGCCCGGGCGGCTCCATCGTCATTGCGGAGCCGCGCAATGACGCCGATAAAATAGTCGTAGGGATACAACGTCCCCCACAGGTAAACGGGTTTATTCGCGTCCGCGCCGCGCGACCTGAGCGCGCGTTCGGCGGCATTCAAGTCGCGTTTTAAAAGCGCGAGTTCGAGGGCTTCCGTCGACACCACTTCCGCCGTACTCCCCGGCAAGGCGAGCTGGGCGTCGACGTACTCCTGCATGGCGCTCAGGTCTCCCGTGCGTGCAATCTCCAGCGAACGCAGCATGACCTGCGGCGCCGGCGCATTGACTTGGAGAGTTACGAGGCGATTCAGGACACGGCGGGCATCGTCGAAGCGCCGCTGCCGCAGGTAACTGTTCAGGCCCAACTCCGTCATCATTTCCTCGCTGCGCGGATCCAACTCCAAGGCACGCTCCAGATTTTGGTTGGACTCCTCCCAGCGACCCTGCCGCCGATCGATCAGTCCCGTAACGAATGATATCTGGGCGTTGTTAGGCAGCGAGCGCCGCGCCAGCTCCAGCCGCCGCCGAGCGCTCGAGTAATCGCGGAATCCCCAATAATCATGCAGGGCCAGCGCGAGTTGTGTTTCGCCCGCCTCGGGCTTCGCGCGCACGGCCGAGTCCACCGCCGCCTGGGCCAGGGCCAGCCGCGCGGGCGTGCGATCATCGTCCGCGAAGTACGCCAGATCGTGCCGCGCGGCGAGCGCGCACCAAGCCGCCAGAAACTTTGGATCGCGCGCGACCGCTTCATTCAACCAGGCAATGCTCTGCGCGTTTTCCTTGTGGAGTCGACCCCAGGCCAGATTCGACCTCACCGAATTCTCCGCCCGCAGATAAAGTTCGTAGGCGGCGAGGTCATGCGTCGGTCGTTCCGTCAGGGCCGCCTTTTCCGCAGGGGAAAGTCGCGCCTTGAGTTGGGCCGCGATTTGTTCCGCGATGTCGCTCTGGATCCCGAACACATCCACCAAATCGCGGTCATAGCGCTCGGCCCAAACGTGGCCGTCCGTCCGTCCATCGATCAGCTGGGCCGTCACGCGCACCTTTCCGCCCGCGCGCTGGACACTGCCTTCAAGCACATAGGCGACTCCCAGCGAAGGTGCGATCTCCCGCAGATTGCGCGGGATCCCGCTCTTGTACTGGGCCACTGAGGATCGGCTAATGACTTTCAAATCCGCAATGCGCGCGAGATTCGTCAGGATTTCGTCCTGGATGCCATTCGCAAAGAAAGAGTTTTCCTCGTCCTTGGTGTGTTTGTCGCCGGGCCGCCCCCAACTGCTCTCCTCCGCAAGCGCCGCCCCCCCCCCCGCCGCCCCCGGCGGTGCGACCGGCGCTCCGCCCGACCCGCGCCAGGACCGCAGCATCGCCGCCAT
>JANMQT010000071.1:0-29591 GCA_031370675.1 Verrucomicrobiota bacterium | reverse complement strand
GCCAGAGGAACGCCCAGCGATCGGCGGATTCCTCGATGATTTTCGCGGTGGGCCGGCCGGCGCCGTGGCCGCTTTTCGTCTCAATGCGAATCAAGACCGGCGCGGGACCGGCCTGGTCGGCCTGCAAGGCCGCGGCGAATTTGTAGCTGTGCGCGGGCACCACGCGGTCGTCGTGGTCGGAGGTCGTGACCATGGTGGCCGGATATTTCGTGCCGGGCTTCAAATTATGGTACGGCGAGTAGCCCCGCAGGTAGGCGAACATCGCGGCGTCGTCATCCGCCGACCCGTAGTCGCTCGTCCAGGCCCAGCCGATGGTGAACTTCTGGAAGCGGAGCATGTCCATGACGCCGACCGCGGGGAGCGCCGCGCCGAAAAGGTCCGGCCGCTGGGTCAGGCAGGCGCCGACGAGCAGGCCACCGTTGCTGCCGCCTCCGATCGCCAGTTTCGGCGTGGAGGTGTACTTGTTCGCGATCAGCCACTGGGCCGCGCCGATGAAATCGTCGAACACGTTCTGCTTATTTTTCTTCGTGCCCGCCTCGTGCCAGGCCTCGCCATACTCGCCGCCGCCGCGCAGATTGGCGACCGCGTAGACGCCGCCCATTTCGAGCCACGTCAAGTTGGCCGGGCTGAAGGTTGGCGTGATCGAAATGCTGAAGCCGCCGTACGCGTACAGGTAGGTCGCATTCTGGCCGTCCTTCTTGAGACCCTTTTTGTAGGTGATGAACATCGGGATCTTCGTTCCGTCCTTGCTCGGATAAAAGACCTGCTCGGTGATGTAGTCGTCCGGGTTGAAGTCCACCTTCGGCTGGAAGACGATCTTGTTGTCTCCGGTGGCGACGTCGTAGCGGTAAATCGTGGTGGGCAGGGTGAAGCCGGTGAAAGAATAAAAGGTCTCGGGATCGTCCGGTTTGCCGTTGAAACCCGTGGCGGTGCCGATGCCCGGAAAGGTGACCTCGCCAAGCTTCTTGCCCGTGACGTCGAAGATTCGCACCTGCGTCTTGGCGTCCTTCAGGTAGGAGCAGACAAAGCGACCGCCCACGTAGTCGGCGGCGTCGAGCGCTTCTTCAGATTGCGAGATGATCTCCTTCGGCGCCTCGCCGGATTTGGTCGTGTCGATCGCGATCAAGCGGCGCCGCGGGGCGTCCTTGTCCGTGCGAAAGAAAAATACGGGGCCGTCATTACCGATGAATTGATACATGGCCTCGCCGTCCTTGAGGAGTTCGACGACGTCACCCGTGGTCGGGCCATTCCGCAAAGCTCGGAAGAAGAAACGGTTTTTCGGCGACGTCCCCTGGCTCACGCGGATGGCGAGATACTTGCCGTCGTCCGAGACGGCCGCGCCGAAGCCCCATTCCTTCTGGTCCTTTCGTTCGTAGACCAGCGTGTCCTCGCTCTGCGGCGTGCCCACGAGGTGGTAATACACTTTTTGAAAGTAATTCGACGTTTGCAGCTTCGTCTGCTCGTCGCCCGCGTCGTAGCGCGAGTAGAAGAATCCCTTGCTGTCCTTCGTCCACGACGCACCCGAAAACTTCGACCACTCGATCTTGTCCGGCAGATCCTTGCCGGTCTCGACGTCGCGCAGGTGCCACTCGATCCAGTCGGACCCCGAGGTCTGGACGCCATAGGCCACATACTTTCCATCGGGGCTGACCCGGTAACTACTGAGCGACACGGTGCCGTCGGTCGAGAGGGTGTTGGGATCGAGCAACAGCGTCGGTATCTGGTCGAGCGCTTTGGTCGTGTAGATGGGGCTCTGGTTCTGCAGGCCGCTGTTTTTGGCGAAGAAATAGCGACCGCCTTCCTTAAACGGGATGCCGTAGCGCTCGTAATCAAAAATCTTCGTCAGCCGCTCGCGGATTTTCTCGCGCACGGGAATCGCGCGCAGCAGATCGAACGTCACCTCGTTTTGCTTTTCCACCCATGCCTGGGTTTCCGCGGAATTGGCGTCCTCAAGCCAGCGGTAGGGGTCGGGGACCTTCGTGCCGTGGTAGTCGTCGACGACCGCGCCCTTCTTGGTTTCGGGATACTGGAGGGCAGGTGTTGAGTCCTTCGCGGTGGCGAGCGTGGCGCCGAGCAGGATGGTGCCGGCGAGGAAAGTGTGGAGAAGACGGGGCATCGAAGCGGACTATGGGCCTCTCTATGCCCGCGTCAAAGGCGCCTCACCCGCGGAGCTTGCGAAAATGCCCGCAGGGCCGACGGGCCCGCGGGAATCTCGAAATTCGAAGTTCGAAACTCGAAGTAAGTTTTAAGAATCAAGACGAAACCAAAATTGCGACGGCGCAGGCCGGCTATCTCACCGTGAACATGACGCGCGAGGTGACGTTCGCGTAGACGATGTTCATGCCGTAGAGGCCGGGCGGAAGAGTCGATTTGTCCATGGTCTCGTCCAGGCGCGTCTTGGTGCCGTTTTGCACCATGATGATCTTTGGTGAC
Source organism: Verrucomicrobiota bacterium (assembly GCA_031370675.1). GTDB lineage: Bacteria > Verrucomicrobiota > Verrucomicrobiia > Chthoniobacterales > SZAS-18 > SZAS-18. The sequence goes on along the minus strand of JANMQT010000071.1, from coordinate 27,158 downwards.
TCCGAGCTGGTGACCGAACCGTTCGGATTCACCTTGAAGACATTGATGATCACCATGGCCGGCACGCCGAGGATTTCGATGTCGGCGTCGGCGCTGACCGGCTCTTTCAACTTCGCGAAGATGGCGGTCTGCCAGTTCCCCTCGATGAACGCGAGCTGACCGCCCACCTTCACCTGGAACGGATAGATCGGGCAGACCTTCTTCGCCGCGATGAGCTCGCCGTAATCCGGCGGCTTCGCGTTGGCCTGCTCGGTGGCGGGATCCGAGTTGGTCTTCGCGACACTTTGCGCGGTGGTCTCGCCAATCGGGATGAGGACCACCGCGAGTCCAACGGCGATCTGATGGTGGTAGGCTTTCACAGCTACTTGCCAAGGAGAATCAGCACACCCGCCGCGATAGCGAGCACGCCCATGACGATGCCGAGACCGGCAAAGCCCAAGCCGAGGAGATTGACGAGGCCGCTAAGGATCAACCAGATCGCGAGCAGCATCATTCCGAGATTACGATTGTTCATAGGTGGGGGGAGTGAACCGATCCTGCAAGTGGCAGCGACGATTACTCAAGCTGAATCGTCCGTGGAGACGGGACTGGCCGCTTCTTTACCATTCGAATTCTGTCCGGCGAGTTTCCGGCGGCGCCGCACCGTCCTCCCTATTTCATCACGTCTGCTGCCTTGCGATCCCAATTCGACGTGGAGTCGTCGACGAGCTGCTGCAGAATCGGGAATCGGATCTCGCCATAATTGAGCGCGTAGTAGAGCTGGCCGCCCTTGAAGACCCAGGTGGACGGCAGCCACGTCACGGGAATGTCGAGGAAGCGCTTGAGCTTGTTGTCGCCGCGGCGCGGGCCTGCGTCGGCGAGAATGCTGACATTCTTCTGCGCGCCCACGCCGAATTTTTCGAGCAACGCCCGGCCGTCCTTGCCGTCATCCCAGACGCTCATGAAGACGACGTTCGTTCCCGGATTGGCCTCGACGAATTTTTTCCAGCCGCCCTCCTTGAATTCAATGTAACAGTTCGGGCACCAAGTGGCCCACAGATGCACCACGGTCACGCCCGGTTGCTTCACCAGTTCCGCCACGCGGGCCTCCGGGCCGGCGGCCGCGTCGAGGGCGGGGGCCGGATCCGCGGCCTGCGCCACGGCGGCCAACAGGAATCCGAACAAGAGGAGCGTGGAGCGAATCATGAGCGGCAAGGTCGGCGAATTTGCAGGAAATCCAACCACTATTGAAGTTTCGGGGCGTCGTTCGCGAGGCCAAGCACGGCGAGGCCGAACGTGTATTCGAAGGCGATTTCCTTCAAGCGATCGTAGCGGCCCGAGGCGCCGCCGTGGCCGGCCTCGAGATTGATTTTGAAGATCATCGGGTTCGCATCGGTACGCAGCGTTCGCAGCTTCGCGGTGTATTTCGCGGGCTCCCAATACGGAACCTGGCTGTCATTCAGCGAAGTCAGCAGCAGCATCGCGGGATAATTCTTCGCCGCGAGGTTGTCGTACGGGCTATACGTCTTCATGTAGAAGTACTCGTCCTTCTTGTTGGGGTTGCCCCATTCGATGTATTCGCCCGTCGTGAGCGGAAGCGTGGCGTCGCTCATCGTGTTCAGCACATCGACGAACGGCACCGCCAGCACGGCGGCTTTGCAGAGATCGGGCCGGAGATTCAGCGTCGCGCCGATGAGCAACCCGCCCGTGCTGCCGCCCTCGATGACGAGCTTGTCCCGCGAGATGTAGTTCTTCTCCACGAGATGGTCGGCGCACGCGATGAAGTCGGTGAAGGTGTTCATCTTCGTCATCATCCGGGCCTGGTCGTGCCACGTCTCGCCCAGCTCGCCGCCGCCGCGGATGTGGCCAATCGCATAGACGAGCCCGCGGTCGAGCAGCGAAATGCGGCTGGTCGAGAACGTCGCGTCCATCGGGATGCCGTACGACCCATAGCCGTAGAGCCAGCCCGGCGCCTTGCCGTCGAGCGCGAGATCCTTCTTCCGGACGACCGTGATCGGGATCTCGGTGCCGTCCTTGGCCTTCGCCGAGATGCGCTCGACGACGTACTTCGACGCATCATAGCCCCCGAGCACCTCCTGTTGCTTGATCAGCGCGCGCGACTGCTTCGCCATGTCGTAATCGAACGTCGATGGCGGCGTGATCGGCGACTGGTAGCGGAAGCGGAATTGCGCCGTGTCGAACTCCTCGTTTTGCGCCTCGCCCGCCTGGTAGCTGGGCTCGGGGAAGGTGATGCGGTGGGACTGCTTGGTCTTGAAATCGTAAATGCGGAATTGCGGCAGGCCCTTGTCGCGCTCCACGAGGAGGAGAAAATCCTTGAAGGTCTGGTGCGACGAGATCTTCACGCCCGGTTGCTCGGGCAGGAAGGGTTTCCACGACTCCACCTCCGGCTTGTCCAGGGGCGCCGTGACAATCTTGAACTCCTTGGCACCATCATTCGTGCGGATGTAGAACACGCCGTCGCGCAGATCGGGTGAGTACTTGATTTCGTCGCGGCGCTTGGCCAGCAACTTGAACTCGCCCTTCGGCTGATCGGCCAGGAGGTACCGCGCGTCGGACGTGCGCGAACTGCCGCTAACCAGGAAGATGGCCTTGCGGTCCGATGACCGGCCCACCGCGATTTGGAACAGCTCGTCCTTCTCCTCGTAGATCAATTTCGATTCCTGGTCGCCGAGCGTGTAGCGGTAGCAGCGGTACGACCGCTTGGCCTTGTCCTCGGTGATAAAGAAAATCGTCTTGTTGTCCGCGGCCCAAACGAAGTCGGCCACCTTGCCGATCGGCGTCTTGATCTCCTCGCCGCTGGCGAAATTCTTGAGGTGAAAATCATAGTCGCGGTGGCCGTCGGTGTCGGTCGAGTACGCGAGCAATTGGTTGTCATCGCTCCAGTCCACATGGCCGAGCGTCATGAATTTCTGGCCCTCGGCCAACTTGTTCACGTCGAGGAAAACCTCCTCGACCGCGCCGACCGATCCGTGCTTCCGGCAGAGAATCGGGTATTGCTTTCCCTCCTCCGTGCGGCTGTAGAGGAAATAGCCGCGCTGCGGATAGGGCGGCGTGTCATCCGTCTGCTTGATCCGCCCGAGCATCTCGGCGTAGAGCGAATCCTCGAACTTCTTGAACGGTCCCATCACCGCCTCGGTGTACGCATTCTCCGCCTTGAGATAATCGATGACTTTCGGATTCTCCTTCTCGCGCAGCCAGAAATAGTTGTCCGTCAGCTTGTCGCCGTGCAGGCCGACCGTCTTCGGCTTGAGCTCGGCGGCCGGTGGGGTGGCGGCCTTGGGGTTGAGCTGGGCGAGGGCGGGCATGGCGAGCAGGGACGTGAGGATCCAAATCAGCTTGGACGTTAGGCGGGAGGGCATGGCGAGAAGTGGGGGAGGCTGACGATGACGGGGGTGGACGATGGCACAATCGAAAAAAGGGCCCGGCGTGGCGGTTTCGCAAGAATCGCGGCGCAACCCGGGCGGCGCCTCAAACCGCCACCGCCGCCTCGGCGGGTTGGCCGGCCGGCACCTCGAGCCACTTGCCGTGCTCGCGGATCAGGTCCTTCAGCCGATCGACGGCCTCTAGCTCGGGAATGTTGAATTTCACCGCCTTCTTGCCGACGTAGAGATTCACCTTCCCCGGCGCGCCGCCCACGTAGCCGAAATCCGCGTCCGCCATTTCGCCCGGACCATTCACGATGCAGCCCATGATCGCGATTTTCACGCCCTTGAGATGCCCCGTGGCCTCGCGGATCTTAGCGGTGGTCGACTGCAGGTTGAACAGCGTCCGGCCGCAGCTCGGACACGCCACATAGTCCGTCTTGAAAATGCGCGCGCCGGCCGCCTGCAGGACGTTGTAGGCGAGTCGCAGCGATTGCCCGGGGGCTTCCTCACCCTGCACGAGGATCGCATCGCCGATGCCGTCACACAGCAGCGACCCGATGTTCGTCGCAGCGACCAGCAGGGTCGGTAGAAAATCGGGCGCCGCGTCGTCCGAGGCGAAAAGCGTGTCCTTGAGCAAAATGGGATGCCGCTCATCGATCCGCGAGGCCAGCAAGCGGTACGCGGTGATCACGGGCAGGTCGGCGAGGCCGTCGCAAACCGCGACGAGCAGGCCCCCGGGCGACGCATTGACCGCCGCAATGGCCGCATCGTCGCGCGGGTCGATTTCACGAAGCGTTCCCGAAGCGACCGCTTCCTCGCGCACAATCTCCGGCTGGAAGTCACCTAGCTGCGCGAGCTTGTGGGAGACTTTTTGGAAGGTCGCGCGCGAGACGACGACCCGCGGCACCTCCTCCTGCCCGAGCGCGAAGCCCTGAATGGAGAGATTGTCGACCTCGCGGCGCCGGTAGGAAAAGGGGTCGAACGAAAGCGCGCGCGGCGACTCATTGGAATTCGCGATCCGGTCCTCGTTGTACGGGGCCACCAGGGCCTGCGCGACGGGAATTTCGTGGACGCTGTCCTCGGTCAGCGAGACGCGGACCGTGTCGCCCACGCCGTCCGCGAGCAACGAGCCGATGCCGGCGGCGCTCTTGATCCGGCCGTCCTCGCCGTCACCAGCCTCGGTCACGCCGAGATGAATCGGATAGTTCCAATCCGGCCCGAGCGCGTTGAGCCGCGCCACCAGCAGGCGGTAGGCATTGATCATGACCTTCGGATTGCTCGCCTTCATCGAGAAGATGAGATCGTGATAACCGAGATCGCGCGCCACGCGGGTGTACTCGAGCGCGCTTTCGACCATGCCCAGCGGCGTGTCGCCAAAGCGATTCATGATCCGGTCGCTGAGCGAGCCGTGATTCGTGCCGATGCGCATCGCGATGCCGCGCTGCTGGCAGAGCTTGACCAGCGGCGTGAACTTTTCCCGGATGCGCTCCAGTTCCGACTCGTACTGCTCGTCGGTGTACTCGCGGACGTTGAATTTTTTTGAGTCAGCGAAGTTGCCTGGATTGACGCGCACCTTCTCCACCCATTTGGCCGCCTCGAGCGCGGCGTCCGGCTTGAAATGGATGTCCGCGACGATCGGCACGTCACAGCCGCGCGCCAGCAGTCCGGCTTTGATGTGCTCGAGGTTTGCGGAGTCCTTCACGGTCGGCGCGGTGATGCGCACGATTTCACAGCCGACCGCCACCAGATCGAGTGTCTGCTGGATGCACGCCTCCGTGTCCATCGTGTCGCAGGTGATCATCGACTGAACGCGAATGGGATTCGCGCCGCCCACACCCACGCGGCCGACTCTCACTTCGCGCGAAATCCGCCGCGCATAGTGGAACGGGTTGGCGACAAACGAAAGCGGGATGGGCGTGCTCATCGGAGAACGGGACTTGGTCAACGGGAAAATACCAGATTTCGCCCCGGTTTCACCGAAAGAGATTTTTGCGAATTACCGGCGGGCGTTTAGCCGGTCGCCTTCGCGCCCGACTGGTCGGCGGGCACAAACTTCAGCTCCACGGCCGGCCGGCCGCGCTTGAGGAACGGCAGATCCAGCGTGTCGAACACCGTGACGTACAGCATGAAGCCAATGATGACGACCGCGCACGCGGTTTGGACCACCTCAAGCACGCGCATGCTCACCGGCTTCCGGCGGACCATTTCGAGCAGCGCGAGCGTGATGTGTCCGCCGTCAAGCACGGGAATCGGGAGCAGATTCAGGAGGGCGAGATTCACATTCATGAAGACGCTGAACCAAAGCGCCAGCCGCCAGCCCTCCTCGCTGTTCAAGAGGTGGTAGTAGATGCGGCTGATCCCGACCGGGCCGCTGAGGTCTTTGAGATTGAGTTCAGACTTGGCGGAAAAGAGCGCGCCAAAGGTGTTGATCATGGTGCGCACGGGCTGCACCAGTTGATCGAGGATGCCCGGGTGCGTGATCTTCAGGACGCCCCAGTCGTCCCAGATGATGCCATCGGCGTTGCGGTCCCACTCGATACCGATCATCGCCAGCTTGTTGTTCACCTCCAACAGCGGCGTGACCGTGACTGTCTTGGTTTCGTCACCGCGCCGCAGCGAGACTTCGAACGGTTGATTCAGTTTCGACTGCGCGAGCTGGGAGAACTTTGTGTAGGTCGCCGGGTTGCCATCGGCCAGGAGAATCTGATCCCCCGGCTTGAACCCGGCGAGGTCGGCTGGCGCGCCCTTGATGACCGCCTTCACCACGGTGATGGCCGGCGGAAAAAGCAGGGGAATCCGCTGGCCGCCGCGCTCCACGGTCACAGGCACGGGTTCGCCGGGTTTCGCATCCTGGGCGGCGTCGATATCGGCGAGGCTCAGGATGGGCTTGTCCCCGACCAGGACAATGACGTCGTTGACCCGTAAGCCGGCCTTTTCCGCGCGGCTACCCGGCAGAATCTTGGCGATCATGGGAGTTTCCGCCGGGGCGATCGGCAACTGGCGTTTTTCAGTGCGGCCGAATCCCCGGACCTCGCGGCGAAACGGCTCGGGCTCAAACGTTAGGATTTCACCAGCCCGTTTCACTTTTACGGGAATGGTCTTCCCCTCGCTGCTGATCACGTTCCAAGCCACACTGTCGCTCATCCCGTTGAATGACCGGACCGGCCGTCCGTCCACCTCGAGAATCTCGTCGCCGGCGCGCAGGCCCGACTTCCAGGCCGAAGAATCCTTCGCGACCGCCCCGATGATGACAGGCGGCGCGTCGCCCTGGCGGACGGGCTTGCCCACCACCGAGACGACGACGGCGAAGGCCACCGCAAGCATGAAGCTGAAAAGCGGTCCGGCGAAGGCGACGATGATCTTGTCGAGCGCCGACACCGCCGGGAGCGCGGCGCGATCGGTCGCGGACTCGCCCTCGATGGCCTCCATGGGCGCCATCTGCGGCAGGGCGACGAACCCGCCGGCGGGAATCGAGCCAAGGCTGTATTCGACGCCGTTGATCGTTTTCTTCCAGATCGGCTTGCCGAACCAGATGCCGAATTTTTCCACCACCAGACCCCGCCAGCGGGCCGCCAGAAAGTGTCCCAGCTCATGGACGACGATCAGCAGGTTGAAGATGACGATGACCTCAAGAATGATGAGCGCGACTTTGCCGTAACTGAGAAGGGATTCCATGCGGGGATAAGGCTACGGCCCTCTACGACAGGAGAGGGCGGATGTAAACGGAGACTCCTAGACCGTGGCACGCCGGATTTGCTCAATCCGGCCGCTCGGTTCCCGTGTCACCGGAGGGAGCAAGCGTGCTTTCTGGCCCAGAGATCGGCATCCAGAATCTGTTCGAGAGAGGCGTGTAGCGTAGGCTGGTGGGCCTGCATGGTGGCGTCCACCAGGGACCAAATCCGCGGGAAGCTGATGCGGTCGGCGAGGAAGGCGGCCACCGCGACTTCGTTCGCAGCGTTCAGGACCGCCGGCATGGTCCCGCCCGTGCGGCCGGCCTGCATGGCGAGATCCAACGCGGGAAAAATGTCGCGGCGCGGTGGCTCAAAATCCAGCTTGCGCAGCGTCGCGAAATCGAGCGGCGGCAGCCGGTTCGGCACGCGCTCCGGCCAGCAAATCGCATATTGGATCGGGAAACACATGTCCGAGTGGCTGAGTTGCGCCAGCACCGATCCGTCCACAAACTCGACCATCGAATGCACGATGCTCTGCGGATGGACCACCACATCCACGCGATCCATTTCGACATCGAAGAGCCAGCGTGCCTCGATCATCTCGAGGCCCTTGTTGAAGAGCGTGGCTGAATCGATCGAGATCTTTGCGCCCATGTTCCAGGTCGGGTGCTTGAGCGCCTGCGCGCGGGTCGCGGAGGCAATCGTCTCCGGGCTGGCGGTGCGGAAGGGACCGCCGGAGGCCGTGAGGATCAGGCGCTTCACCGTGCGCGGATCGCGGCCCTCGAGGCATTGGAAGATCGCGTTGTGCTCGCTGTCGACCGGCAGTACGCGCACCCCCCTGGCCGCGGCGCGGCCCATCACGGCTTCGCCGGCCATGACGAGAATTTCCTTGCTCGCGACCGCGAGATCGCGCCCGGCCTCGATCGCGGCCAGCGCCGGCCGCAGTCCGCCGGTGCCGACGATCGCGACCAGCACAATGTCGGCGGGCGCGGCGGTGGCCGCCAGTTCCACCAGCCCGGCCTCGCCCGTCAGAATGGTCGGCGCGTAGCCGGGCGCGAGCGCAGCGCGCAGCTCCGGCAACTTCGATGCGTCGACAAGGCAGAGGGCCGCCGGACGGAATTCGTTGGCCTGCGCGGCAAGGCCGGCGGCGTTCTGGTGCGCGGCGAGGCCGGTGAGCTGGACGCGGTCGGGCAGATCGCGCGCGACCTTGGCCGCGCTCTCACCGATTGAGCCGGTGGCTCCGAGAACGATGACGCGACGAAGGGACATGGGGGAAAGAAACTCGAAACTCGAAATCCGAAACTCGAAGAAAGTCTAGGAATCGAAGTGCAAAGATCTAAAGGGAAGGCAGCGACCTGGAACCTCGGGCTTTCTGTTTTTGGAACTTACTTCGAATTTCGAGTTTCGAATTTCCGCTCCCGGCACTCAACCAGCCAAACGAAGAAAGAGATACAGGACCGGCGAGGTGAAGAGGACGCTGTCGATCAAATCCAGCATGCCGCCGATGCCGGGGAAGAGGGTGCCGGAATCCTTGCAGCCGCTTGCGCGCTTGATGAGCGATTCGACGAGGTCGCCGAGGACGGCGGCGAGGCCGACCGCGAGCCCGAGCGGCACCGCCCACGCCATCGTAATGGGCCGGAGCACCTGCGGGAACAGGAACACGAGCAGGACGCTGATCAGGGCCGACGCGACCAGCGCTCCGCCAAATCCCTCCCAGGTCTTGCCTGGGCTGATGCGCGGAATCATCTTGTGCCGGCCGATCAGGCTGCCCACGCAATACGCGCCGATGTCGGAAAATTTCGTGACCATCAGCAGGTAGAGCACGAAGAACACCCCGGGGATCAAGCCGCTCGGAAGGCGCACCGGCCCGAGCATGAAAATCTTCGCGAGAAAGTTCATCAACCAGGCCACGTAGAGCAGGCCGAGGAAGGTGTGCGCGATGTTCGAGACCGACGCGGGATGCGGCGCCTCGGCGCAGGCGAGTTGGCGGATTCCGAGCGACAACAACGCGAAGGAAAGAAATCCCAACTCGAATTCGTACGTCCAAACCAATCCGAAATGGTGCAGAATGGGCAGCCCGGTCGCGAAGAACAGGACGCCGAGGATCAGGCCGGCGGGGCGGTCGCAGGGCAGTCCGCCATGTTCGAGCAAGCGGTAGAATTCGTAGAGCGCGACCAGCGCTGCCACCGCGGTGAACGTGAAGATGCCCGGCGGCCAGCCAATGACGAGCGTACCGATCACCGCCGACCACAGCACGACCGTGCTGAAGAGGCGGCGGACCAGGATGTTTGTCTTGGTCGGCGCGGCGGCGGAGGGCGACGTCGCGGCAGTGGGCTCAGGAGACATTTCGAGAGGCGGGGGCAGGGCTCATTAATCTGCGCGGGGTGCCCCGATGTCCAACTTCTTTCGAGGAGACGGCACGGGAGCGACGAACCGCCTCCCGTCGCAAGTCATCGAAGAGGAACAAAGTTACCAGATTAGATCCGGGACACGGAGGTTGTGTCTGTTGGAATCCCAAAACCCGCCCCTTACCACGCTCGGCGACCTTCGATGCGTCCACGGACGCGCTGCAGATTCTGCGAAAGGTCGTCTACGCGGACGGCAATCTCGCGCCAGCGCGCTTCCTCGGCGTGGCCGAATTCTTCGTAGGGCGCCAGGGCGCGCATGAGGCGGTCGTGGCAGGTTTCGATGAACCGCGCGAACAGCGTGCGGATGGAGCGGGCGATCGTCTCGCCCTGATCCGTCATCGCCACCTCGTACGCGTCGAGGATCTGCTTTCTTCGGCCCACCGCCGTGAGGCCAATCCCGCCCGGCATCTCGTCCAGGACCTCGGACGCGCTTTTTACGGTCAGTTCCGTCAGCCGGTCCGCCAGCGCGGCCGCCAGGCTTTGCGCGCCAGAGGTGTCGCGAAGAAACCGTCCGCCGGCCGACTCCGCAAAAGCCGCGCGCAGTTCGCGCTCGGCGGCCTCGCCGTCCAGTTGCTCCGCCAGGTGGTCCTCGAGTTCGCTTTGTTGCTCCGCGCGCCGCCGCAGCAAATCGTCGGCCGGCGCTCCGGGCTTCGGATGCGGGCCGAGCTGCACCCAGGTGTCGATCAATCCGGCAAACTGCATCCGGGCTGCCTGCATCTCCGAGCCAATGCGCTCGAGCGCAATCTCGACCTGTCGGGCCAGCGACGCGTGCACGGCCGGCGCCAGGCCGGCGCGGAACGACTCCTTCCATGCCCCATCGCTGGTCCAGGTGAATTTCATTGCCCGCATCGGATGCAGGCGCTCTCCCAGCATCTGGACGCCGCGCGTCCAGCACCTCGTCAAGGCGCGATCAAAATCGTGCTGCAGGCCCTCCACCGCGTGCCGTTGCTCCGCCAGTTTCTCGTACATTTGCCGCGTCGCGCGCGAGAGTTCATGGCGATCGGATTCCAGCAGGCTCAACGCGAAGCCCACCTTTTCGGAGATGGGCTTGAGTTCCAGCTGCCCCAGCCGGACGGACCGCAGCATCCGCTCGTAGCGCAGCGGGTCGGACTCCAGCAGCTGGTTGACCGTGCGCTCGAGCGGACCAAATCCGCTCTGTTCCCACAACCCGTCCGCGGACGCCTCACCCTGCTTGACCCGCAACGCCTTTTTGGCGGACACCGGGAAAATTGGCACGTCCTCGCGCAGGCGTTCGTCACACATCTTGCGCACGTGGGCAGTGATCGCGTCCACCTCGTGTGTCTCCCGCAGGTCGATTTGCTGGACCACGACGATGACCCGCCGCAGCCAGCGACGCTGGATGTGCTCGAGAAACTCCCAGGCCGCGGCGCTCCAGGGGTTGGTCACGGGAAAGACAAAGAAGACGACATCCGCGAGCGGGACAAAACCGGAGGCGATTTCGTTGTGTCGCGGGTCGATGGAGTTGACGCCCGGCGTGTCGACGAGCTGGAAGTCGCGCAGAAAGTTGTCCGGTCGCGAATGCTCGATGAGCGCCCGGCCCGACTCGAGGTCGCTCGGCTCCAGGCCGAACATAAAGCGATGCACGCGGTCGGTGGCGGGCAGCGCATCGGCGCGGCAGACCTCGCGTCCGAAAAGCGCGTTGAGCAGGGTGGATTTTCCCGCCTTTACCTCGCCCGCGACCATGAAGGTGAAAGGCGAGCGCAGGTCGGTCGCCAGACCGTAAAGTTGCTGCAGCGCGGGCGTCAGCAAGCCGGCATCGCGCGCGATGCTCATCAGGGAGAACAGCGCCGTGCCGAGCTCCGCGCGAAGCTCGAGCTGCTCGTCCCCCAGGGGTTTGGCGGGGGATGGTGTCATGGCGGCACGGTTCTTCTTAAAGCAATGTCGGGGCCAAGCTCAACGTTAAACGAAGCCGGGGCGCGTTCACGGCCGCGTGAAAAAGACTCGGCGACGCGAAGGGGATCGGCCACATTCACCGCTCCACCCGTCCCAAACCCCCATGTTGATTCAAAAATTCTTCCCCAAGGATCTCTTCGCCGGCCAGACCGTCTTTGTCACCGGCGGCGGTAGCGGCATCAACCTCGGGGTCGCGAAAAACTTCGCGGGGCTCGGCGCGAACATCGCGATCTGCGGGCGCACCCGCGAGAAACTCGACGCGGCGTCGGTGGAACTCGCCGCGCTCGGCGCGAAGGTCTGCGCGGAAACGGCCGACGTGCGCGACTACGGGGCGGTCGAGGCCGCGATGACCAAATGCCGCGCCGAACTCGGGCCCATCTCGGTGCTGGTCGCCGGCGCGGCGGGAAATTTTCCATGCGCGGCGGAACAGCTCACCCCGAACGGATTCAAGTCGGTCGTGGATATCGACCTGCTCGGCACCTTCAACGCGTCGCGCGCGGCGTTCGAGCAACTGCGGGAGACCAAGGGCAGCATCATTTTCATCTCGGCGGGACAGGCGTTCATTCCGTACGCGTGGCAGGCGCACGTGGGCGCGGCCAAGGCGGGCGTCGACAACCTCATGCGCAATCTCGCGATGGAGTGGGGGCGCTTCGGCATCCGCGTAAACAGCATCGCGCCGGGACCGATCGGCGGCACCGAGGGCATGCGCCGCCTCGGCCCCGAGGAACTGCACGAGCAATTCAAGCGCGCCATTCCGCTCGGGCGCTTTGGGACGGTGGACGACATCGGGCAGGTGGCGGCGTTCCTGGCGTCGCCACTGGCCACTTTCATCACGGGTTCATTGATTGTGGCCGACGGCGGCCAGAACCTGCCTGGTTCCGGCGTCTGGATTTCTCTTCTCGCCAGCGCGATGGCCAAGGGAAAGAGCTAGCGGGGAGGAATTAGAAACTCGAAACTCGAAATTCGAAACTCGAAGGAACTGTCGACGGCGGAGCAAACGCGGAAAAATCCAACGCGATGGTTTGCGCGGATTACCTGTGAGCACGAGCCCGGTTATTGTCGCGAGCCTCAGCGAGTCCGGCTAAAGGCGTTGCCCATCGCGCCCGCGGCCGCCGCCGCGAGCGGAATCGCAACGATCGCCGTGATCGAAAACCACACGGGATGTGGAATCATCACGAGATTCGCGATCGTCGCGGCGAGGACGAGCGCGCCGACGATGGCCGCAAAGTGCGCCGGTTTTTCGCGTGCGATGAACGCCGCCAGCCAGCCGCCGGCGAACGTGGCGACAAACCACGCGCCAAGGATCCACCAGAGGGCGGCGAGGGGAACCGTGGCCGCGTAAACCTTCAAGTGCTCGGGATTATGGAAGTCGAGTCCGGCCGGCGGCGGATACCACGCGTGGCCGATGGCTTCCAGCAGCGCGACCCACCCGAAGGCCACGACGGTGCCGGCCACGACCGCGACAATTTTACGAGTCATGATTTCTTCTCCCGATCCTTGAGCCGTATCACAAGCTTGAGTCCCGACCAGACTTCATCCACAGCGCAGACCTTCACATCCACGAGGCCGACCGCGAGCGCGTGCGCGCGAATCACGTCATCAGTCAAATCGGTCGGGACTTTGACGAACCGCACGCGGGCCGGGAGTGAATCGAGGAGTCCGCGAAAGTGTTTTGGCGCGCCGTCTAGAAAAACGCAGTCGCCCGGTTTGAATCCGAGCTTCTGCGCGAGTGGGGTGCCGGAATATCCTGGCATCGAAAGAGACGGCGGCGCGGCGCGGTAAACCGAAGGGGAGTCTATTTCCTTTTCAACGGTTGTTCGGTCTCATAGATCACCGCCTGAAAAAAAGTGATGTCCTTGTAGCGACCCTTGGGCAGGTGCACGAGACAGGAACTGAGAATGGTTTCCTCGCCGGGCTTGAGTCCGTCGTCGCCGAAAGATGACTGTCCCGTCGCGCCGACCAGCTTCCGATCCTTGTCGAAGAACGCCACATAGTATTGGAAGAACATCGGCTTGGCGCCCGTGTTCTTGGCCGTGATGCCGGCAAACACGGTCTCCTTGCCGAAAAAGTCGCCGACCCGCCAGCTGGTCGTCGCCTTCACGACGTCGCCAAACTGTTTCGCGAAGCCCGACTTGCCGAAGGGGGATTCATCGTACTTCAACGTGATTTCGCCGTCGAGCGTCGCGGCCTGCGCGGAGACCGACGCGAGGACGAGGCAGGCAAGCACGCGAAGGTGAATCATCGGCGGCAAAGAGTGCCGGTTACGACGAGGTGTTCAAGCCGAAAGCGATGCGCGCTCCCTCGCTGATGCCGGTCTGCCGGATTGCACGAATTATCAGCGCGCGACACAGCCGCTCATGTATTTCCAATTGCGCGGCTTACCGTCGGCGATCCAATCCACGGCCGTCGCCAGCCGCTTGGCGCGCGTCGCCTCCTGCTTGGCCTCGAGCAGCCACTCGACATATTCCCGGCGGGCGCTCGGACTAAAGGCTTCAAATTTCGACAGGGCTCCCTTTTTCTGGCGCAGCGCGGCGAGAAAATAGGCGGGCGGGTCCGGCGAGGGCCGTGGCGTCTTGTTCCTTGGACGCGCCGGTTTGACGCCGGCCTCATTCAGTTGCACGGCCTCGCGGATGCTGGCGACGATCACATCGTCCGCCGCCAGGTCGTCGAGGGATCTCAACCCGAATTCGTGATGGCGCTTGGCGCTCTTGAAGATCCGCTCCGGATGCTTCAGCAGGCTTTCCTTCCAGAATCCGAAGCGCATGTGCACTTTGAAGGCAGCCATGCCGGCGACGATTCCCTGGCAGGCGAAGGATGGATGGCTCCACTTCATGACCTCTTCGATCTCAGGGCAGGCCCGGTGAAACAGATCCCGGATCTTCGTCAAGATCGGCCGCGCGAACGGTTGCGACTTGGCGATGTAGGCGTCGAAGGCGGGATTCTTCTTCTTCATAGCGCAAGGTTAGGTACCGGGGCGAGGGCTGGCGATCGTTCTGGCCTGGCTGCGGGAGACCCAGCCGCCGAACGTGGCGGCCGCGGCCTTGGCGCTGTTGGACCCGACATAAAGCCATTCGAACGGGGCGTCGACGGCGAAAAGGAAAATGCTGTCGAGCGCCACCAGACAGAGACCAACGATGATGCCGTCGCTCAACGCGCGCTCGGGCGCGAGCCGTCCGATGCCATATGCGGCGAGGTAGGCGCACGCCGCGCCACCGATTGGGCCCACCCAGCGGCCCGTCTGCGCGGCGAAGTGCTCGGCGGCGGCCAGTTCCGGCGGACCGAACGCGGTCACCATCGCGATCAGCAGGAGGATTGGCACAAATTCCGCCGCGATGACTGCCAGGATCAGGCGAATGAGGGGAATGTGCATGCGCCGTGATCTAATGAAGTCGCAAGGCGCGCGCTCCCGGATTTCGCTTCAGCTCCAGCTTGGCGTCCGACCAGTTCCACCATTTGAGCCGCTCCGGATCGGGCCGTTTCTCTTCCGCAAAATAGACCGCGCACCGAAACACGTAGAGCAGGCAGCGATCCTGCGTCTGGCCGCGGAGTTGGTTGCTCCGTGCGTAGAGTTTTTCCGGATCGCGGCCGCGCAGTTCGGGCACGCGGGTGAAGCCGAGTTTCATTAGATCACGCGCAATGCTCGGCCCGACGCCGGGGATGCGCTGGAGATCCTTCAGGGCCGCAGTGTTCATTTCGAGTCCGTTCCGGGATCGACGCTCCGCCTATTCAACGACGACATTTCGACGTTGTCCAGCCGCGTCCCTAAGGGGCGCGCCGCAGCAGCAAGACATGGATTCCCCGAAAGCTGGCGGGCAGAACCCCGGTCAGCGCCGACAGGGTGCGGTTTTTCCAACCTCTGAATGCGTACAGATTTTCCACGGCGTGGAACTCCACGGTCAATGCGGCCGAGGCCGCAACCTCACGCAGTTCCGCGGTGGTGTATTCGCGCACGTGGTCGTGCTCGCGTCCGTCCGGACGGGGCAGATGGAACGGGCTCACCCCGCGCGCCCAAAGCAGGCGGTTGCCGAGCCGGGCGGCATTGGGCGTGGTGCACAGGATCGCACCACCCGGGCGCAGCAGCGAATGCAGGAACTCAAACACGCGCTGCGGCGAGACAAAAAGGTGCTCCAACACCTCCATGAAAATGATAAGGTCGTACCGTGCCTCGAGCACCGGCCAATGGTTCTGGTCGGCGCATTCATGGAGATCAAATGTGACGTGCTCGCTGTTCGTATCCGGCGCATAGAGCGTCTCATGATACGTGCCCAGCGTGTCGATCCGCGCAGCTGGGTATTCGCGGGCGAGGAGACGGGTTTGCGGTCCGGCCCCGATGTCGAGGCAGGCCGAAAATCTCACCCGATTGCGGATAAGGTCGAGGGCGCGGAGGTAGCGGGACGCGTGCGCCGCGTAGTAGCGTTCCGCCTCCGGCCTCGTCGCGAGCAACGCCGGGTCGACGATCGAGGAAAGCGGCGGGAGCGGCATGTCGATATTTGCCGCGGGTCGCGACCGGCCCGGGCGGGACTCAATGCGGCGGGGGGATTTCCAGACCGTACCGGGGAGCGGCTTCCAGCAATCGTGCGATATCGTGCGCCGAAGGGGGAATCGGCGCGTCGTCCCGGCTCGCGAGTCGGGTACCGACTTCCGCAAAAAAATTTTCCAGCCCGGCCGGAGTCACGGTGATCAGCATCCGGCCTTCCGTCGCGCCAACGTTCTTGAACTGGTGCGGGACGTCGCGTCGCGCGAGGAGAAATTCACCGGACCGGAGGCGGACAGGCCGGCTGTTGACGACGATTTCAAACTCGCCTGAGAGGACGTGGAACGCCTCGTCCTCGCGGTGATGGACATGCGGCGGCGGACCACCTCCCGGTGGAACGTGGGCTTCCACGACGGCATAGGCACCGCCGGTCTGTGCGCCGGTCACGAGGTGGATGTACCGATCCCCCACCACAGAATAGACCGCAGGCTCAGACGTATCAGGGGAAGCGCTCATGTGGGATGCTTGGGCGGTGGCAAAGTGACTCAAGGGGTGATAGACACCCGGCTCCAACTTGGCAATATCAGCCTTGTCCGTTCTCCCCCGTTTCAATGCCATGTTGACCCGTGCCACTCTCTTCCTCCTCCTCCTGACCGCATCGGTCACCGCCGCTGAATACCCCACGCCGGTCGAGGGTGATTTTGTCCTGCGCAATTTCAAGTTTGCCACCGGCGAGACCGTGCCCGAGTTGCGCATCCACTACCGGACGCTCGGCCAGCCCGTGCGCGACGCGAAGGGCGTGGTGAACAATGCCGTGTTGATCACGCACGGCACCACGGGCAGCAGCGCACAATTCATCCGCCCGGATTTTGCCGGCGAACTTTTTGGCCCGGGCCAGCCGCTCGATGCGGCGAAATTTTTCATCGTGCTCCCGGATGGCATCGGCCACGGCAAGTCCGCGAAGCCCAGCGACGGCCTGCATGCCAAGTTCCCCCGCTATGGCTATGTCGACATGGTGGAGGCGCAATACCGGCTGCTCACCGACGGATTGGGAGTCAGCCACGCGCGGCTCGTAATGGGCACGTCGATGGGCGGCATGCACACGTGGCTGTGGGCGGAGCGGTATCCTGATTTCATGGACGCCTTGATGCCGCTGGCGAGTTTGCCGAACCAGATCGCGGGACGCAACCGCGCCTGGCGCCGCATGCTCAGCGACACGATCCGCGGCGACCCTGGGTGGAAGGATGGCGACTACAGCGCCCAGCCGCCGAGCCTCCGGGCCGCTGGCTACATGCTCTGGTTCCTGAGCAGCAACCCGGTCGTCCGACAGCAGGATTCGCCGACGCTCGCCAAGACGGACGAAACGCTCGAGACGTTTCTCGGAAATTTCCTGAAGACCAGCGACGCGAATGATGTGCTCTACGCGGTGGAGGCGTCGCGCGATTACGATCCCGCGCCCGGGTTGGAAAAGATCCGTGCGCCCTTGCTGGCGGTGAACTCGGCCGATGACTTGATCAATCCACCGGAACTCGGACTGCTCGAGGCCGGGATGAAACGGGTGCCGAACGGCCGCTACGTGATCATTCCG
This sequence comes from Verrucomicrobiota bacterium, assembly GCA_031370675.1. Taxonomy (GTDB): domain Bacteria; phylum Verrucomicrobiota; class Verrucomicrobiia; order Chthoniobacterales; family SZAS-18; genus SZAS-18. The sequence continues at coordinate 9,738 of JANMQT010000071.1, read as the reverse complement.
TTCAGCGACAAGACGCGCGGCCACGGCAGCCATACCATCGCGCTGCTCTGGAAGGATCAACTCGTCGAGCTGCTCAACCGCTCGGCGCATTGAGTTGACCGCGTGACGGGTCGGTGGTCAGCCCTTTGAGCCGGCGTCCTGGCGGACGAAGACCTGACGCGCCCTGAATTCGCGGCCATCGGCGAGGCGGACCGACGTCTCCTGCATGAGGCGACTTCGTTCCGTGCCGGCAACCGTGCGTGTCACGGTCATCTCCGCGGCCAGTCCGCATTTCGCATTGTAGCGAGTCATTGTGAGCAAATGCCGGCCGTCGGGCAACCAGCGGGAAACGCGGACCACGGGACCGAGCACGCTGTGCTTTTCGGGACGCGCCTGGCCATCGAAGTGCAATTGCTCGCTCGTCCGGATGACGGTCGAGCGAATCTCGATGGCCAACCCGTCCGACGTCGGCGTCATCACCTGCGTGACCGGCACCCGCTCAAGGATGCTGACCTCAACCGCGTTGTAGCCCTGCGCCTTCAACATCTCGCGCATGGGATCGGAGGCCGCGCGGTCCAGCTTCCAGGTGCCGGCGAAATTGACCGGGGGATCCTCGGCCCGCGCGGTGTGGGTCGCGGCCGCGAGGGTGAGTACGGCAAGTTGGGCGAGTCGGAAAAGTTTCACGAGCGATGGGAGTGATGCGGCCGCCCGCGCGCCAGTGTTGCACGCTCCGGTCTGGTTTGTCGTGTCAAAGCTCCGTCACGCGCACGGGAAAAATGCGCCGGAGTACTGTGGGAATCGAGATAAATATTAAGCGGTTTGAGCTTCGGCCGGCCGGGGGCGGTCGCGTTCCACCTTGCGCGGCGCGCCGCCCCGGCTTCCATTCGCCTCCCGCCCGCCATGCCTTTGCCGACCGAAGAAATCCAGCGCCGCCGCACCTTTGCGATCATTTCGCACCCGGACGCCGGCAAGACGACGCTGACCGAGAAGCTTCTCCTCTACGGCGGCGCCGTACAGCTCGCGGGCTCGGTGACCGCGCGCAAATCACAGCGGGCGGCGACGTCCGACTGGATGGAACTGGAGAAGAAGCGTGGCATCTCGATCAGCTCGACGGTGCTGCAGTTCGAGTACCGCGGATACAAGATCAACCTGCTCGACACGCCGGGTCACCGCGATTTTTCCGAGGACACCTACCGCGTGCTCACCGCGGTGGACGCCGTGATCATGGTGATCGACGCGGGCAAGGGGATCGAGGCGCAAACGCGGAAGCTCTTCGAGGTCTGCCGCAAGCGCGGGGTGCCCATCTTCACCTTCTTCAACAAGATGGATCGACCGACGCGGGAGCCGCTCGCGTTGCTCGACGAGTTGGAGAGCGTGCTTGGGATCGGCGCTTTCCCGGTGAACTGGCCGCTGGGCACGGGCTTCGAATTTCGTGGCGTCTACGATCGGCAGGCGAAACAGGTGCACCTGTTTGAGAAGATTCCCGGCGGCGGCCAGTACGTCGCACCCGTGAGCGTGACCGAGCTCTCCGATCCGGCGGTGCGCGCAAAGCTCGATGAAGACAGTTACGCCAAGGCGGTGGAGGAGCTGGAAATGCTGGACATCGCCGGTGTGGAATACTCCCCCGGGCGCGTGCACGACGGCACGCAGACGCCGGTGTTCTTCGGCAGCGCGATGAACAATTTCGGCGTGCAGCTCCTGCTCGACAATTTTCTCGACCGCTCCGTCCCGCCGGTGGGGCGGGTGGCGGTGGAGGCGGGACCGATTGATCCGCGGGACGACAAGTTCAGCGGCTTCATCTTCAAGATCCAGGCGAACATGGATCCGCGGCATCGCGATCGGATCGCCTTCCTGCGCGTTTGTTCGGGGCGCTTCGATCGCGACATGCAGGTCACGCATTCGCGCACCGGCAAAAAGGTGCGGCTCTCCAACGCGCACCGGCTCTTCGCCAAGGACCGCGAGACGATGGAGGAGGCGTGGCCGGGCGACATCATCGGATTGGTCGGCTACAACGACTTCGGCATCGGCGACACCCTCGCGGAGGATCCGCGCGTGCGTTACGACGAGATTCCGCGCTTTCCCCCGGAATGTTTCGCGTTTTTGCACAATCCCAACACGGGGAAGTTCAAGCAGTTCCGGCAGGGCTTGGAGCAGTTGCTGCAGGAGGGCGTGGTCCAGCTTTTTCAATTTCCAGACGCGGTGCAAAAAATTCCGCTGCTCGCGGCCGTGGGCCCGTTGCAGTTCGAGGTCGTGCAATACCGCCTGCAAAGCGAGTACGGCGCGGATTCGCGGCTCGAGAACGCGCCTTGGGAATGCGCGAAGTGGCTGCCGGCCGGCACCGAGACCAAGACCCTGCGCCTGCCGACGGACGTGCGCCTCGCGGAGGATTCCAGCGGACGCCCCGCGCTCCTGTTTCCGAACACGTGGACCCAGCGCTACTTCGGCGAAATCAACGCCGGCGTGGCGCTGCTCGATTTGCCGGAATGATCATTCGCGCGGGCCATTGAACGCGTTGAATGGAATGCGTACCGTCCAGCCATGAGCACCCGTTTTCTCGGCCTGCGCACCTGCATTTTTCGAGTGGGCGACCGCCTTGAGGAGGCGAGGGCCTGGTACACGAAGGTGCTGGGGTTCGGACCCTATTTCGACGAACCGTTTTACGTGGGCTTCAACGCGGGTGGCTACGAGCTGGGCCTGCACCCGGAATCGGCGGGCGATCATCCGGAGACGGCCGTGGCCGTGAACATCTATTGGGGCGTGGCGAATGCCGAGGCCGGACTGGCGCATCTCGTCTCCCAAGGCGCGACGAGCTTCGAAGAGGTGAAGGACGTCGGTGGCGGAATCAAGGTCGCGCTCGTGCGCGACCTGTTGGGAAATCTTTTCGGCATTATCGAGAATCCACATTTTCAAATTCTGACGTAAGCGAAATTCCGCTCCGCAAAAGTTGGTGCATCGGCCGCGGAACTCCCGCACTATCCGCTGCGCGCGCCGCCGTGCGGCCGCGCTGCCATGCTTCCCGACGATTTGGATCCGACCCAGTTTTCCGCGCGGCGGATCGTGCAGTGCTTCGCCGATTCGGCTACGCTCACGCACGCGGCCGCGGAGGAGGTCGTGCGGCGGCTCGAAAACGCGGTGCACGAGCGCGGGACGGCTGCCATGGCGCTCGCCGGCGGCTCGACCCCGAAGTCACTCTACCGGCTGCTGGCGGAGAAACCCGCGTTCCGCGATCGCGTGCCCTGGGCAAGGGTGCATTTCTTCTTTGGCGACGAGCGCCACGTCTCGCCGGATCACTCGGACAGTAATTTTCGTATGGCGCACGAGGCGATGTTCGATCGCCTCGCGTCAGATCTACTGCCACCGGGCAACGTCCACCGCATCCGTGGCGAACTCCCGGCCCCGGACGACGCGGCCATCGAATACGCGCGCGAACTGGAACGACATTTTGGCCCGGGTCACCTGCCGGAGTTTGACGTAATGTTGCTTGGGATGGGGCCGGACGGCCACACGGCGTCCATTTTTCCCGGCACCTCCGCCTTGCGGGAGAATGCGATCACGGTCTGCGCGGTCTGGGTGGACAAACTTTCGACCTACCGGATCACGATGACTCCGCCCGTGCTGCGACATGCGCGCGCGGTCATTTTCCTGGTGGCCGGCCCGGACAAGGCGCGCGTGCTGAAATCGGTGCTGGAAGGTCCGTCGGCCCCGGACCGCTATCCGGCGCAGGGCATCGTCTCGCTCAACGGCGAAACGCTGTGGTTGGTGGACGCGGCTGCCGCCGCCGCGCCGCGGCTACCGCCAAATTAAAACACCCACGGGTGGCCTTCCTCAAGGAGGATGACGCGGTCCTCGATCCCAAGTTCGCAGGCGCGGGCGATCAGGCGCTCGGGTGGCTCATTGATCGGCTCGAGGCCGAGCGGAAAGCTGCCGTAGTGCATCGGCACGAGCCATTTTGCGTTCAGTTCCACGAACGACTGCACCGCTTCCTCCGGGTTCATGTGCACCTCGCGGCCCGTCGGCGCGTCGTACGCCCCGATCGGCAGCAGCGCGATCTCGATCGGGCAGCGCTCGCCGATCTCCCGAATGCCCTCGAAGTAGGCCGTGTCGCCGCAATGAAAAACGGATCGACCGCCCTGGCTGAGGACGAAGCCGCCGTAGCCACGATGTTGGTCCGCGAGGAGGCGCGCGCCCCAATGATGGCAGGGCGTGAGGGTCACCTTCAAATCGCCAAAGTTGATCGAGCCCCAGTGCTCGAGTTCATGCACGCGCTCGAAGCCCAAATCGTGCACCAGGCTGCCGACGCCGAAGGGCACCACGATGGGCTGGTTGGCGGCGACGGCGCGCAGGGTGCGCTTGTCGAGGTGATCGAAATGCGCGTGCGTGACCAGCACGAGATCGATCAGCGGCAGGTCGCGGATGCGCAGGCCGGGTTTGCGCACGCGCTTGATGACCTTCAGCCAAAGGCTCCAGTTGGGATCGATCAGGATGTTCCGGCCGCCGATTTGGACGAGGAACGACGCATGACCGATCCAGGTGATGCAAATCTGGCCGGTGCGAAGTTGGGGGAAGGTCGGCTTGATTTGCTGTTTCCCGGTGCGCGGAGCGAGGTACGAGGGAATCAACACGTCGGTGACGAAGTCGCCCAGCAGCCAGCCGTTCTTCGGCCGGAGTCCGACGCTTTCGGGTGCCGGTGGGTATAGCGCCGCCTCGGGCGGAGCGGGCACCGCGCTCACTTTGGCGCGGCTGAGGTTCCGTTTGCCGGCATCCGGGTTGCGGCGGGGTCTGGGAAAAAGGTCGGACACGGAAATACACCGGAGACGCCCGGGCGGGAGGGGAAGGAAACCGCAAAGGGCCTCCGCGTCAAAGTGGAGCGGCGGCCCAGGAGCCACTATTTCGACAGGGTCCTAGTCCCGAAGGTACAGGCGGAGATTCGCACAATCGATGATCGCGTTCTTGGCCCGCAGGAAGTCGCTGCCCAGGTACCCGCCGAGGGGCGGCCGCCCGGCGGCGGCAAACTGCGCGTTGAGTGGCGCCAGGTCCGTCACGGCCATCTGCAGCGGCCCGGTCGAAAACCCTCCCGCGCGGAAACTTGTGATCTCCGCCAGCATCAGGCCCCGGCTGGTGCCCGCCGCTCCGCGCACGACTTCGTCGGTCTGCTGGAGCCGGAGCCCCGCGGCGCGGGCCTGGGTGCGATCCAGCAATGTCACGGCCGCGCCCGTGTCGACGAGCATGGAAAAGTCGGTCCCGTTGACGTGCGCGGTGAATTCAAATTCGCTGTTCGCCACGCGGGACAGGGGAATCTCGACGTACCCGTTGCGCTTAAGGACGCTGCTCAGGTTCGAACGCGCGGCGTTTTTTGGATCGTCCAGGCGCACAAAGAAACGCAGACCGCGGAAGTCGATGATGAATTGATACGCGCGGAGGACATCCGTGCCGATGAGGCCGTGGAAATCGTCGTCCGACCGGTCGCGGGACTGGTTGAGCGCCCCGAGGTTGGTGACGCCAAAGAGGAAGGGTCGCATTTCCGCAGGTCCGACGCGGAAGCTGGTGGCGAGCGCCGCCCGCAACCGCTCGGTCCGCCCGCCCAGCGCGCCGGAAATGCGGGCCGTGGTGCGCTCGCTCGTCAGCTTGAAGCGTTTGAGGCTGCGCCGGTCGATGACGCTGACCCGCGCCCCAGTGTCGACGAGGAACCGGCCTGGGATGCCGTTGACCGCGACCCGCCCGGCGAGTTCGAACTGGTCGTCGCTGCCACGCCGCAGCGCCAGCACCGAGAAACCTTCGTTCGCCAGGATGTCACCAACCTCCGAGATATCGGACGCTTCCAGGCGGGCGGGCGGGAGCCACATCACCGCGGCCGCCGCGAGGGCGCCCAAGATCAGGAGTGGCCGGGACAGCATTCGGGCGACTGTCCGTGATCACCCCGCGCGCACAAGCAGAAAGGGCGGGAAGGGCAGTCGAACTTCGAACGTCGATCGTCGAAAGCCAGAGAACTCGTGCGCTGGTGGGCAGTGGATCGTCGCCAAATGGGTCCTGCTTTCGACCTTCGAACTTCGACTCCTCTATTTTTTCGCGAGTTGCGCGGCGACCCAGGCGTCCATTCGTTTTTCGAGCACCTCGAGTGGCACGGCGCCGCATGCGAGGAGGTGATCGTGCCACTCGCGCAGATCAAACGTCTGGCCGAGGGCGGCGGTGGCCCGGGCCCGGAGTTCCTGGATCTTGAGCTGGCCGATCTTGTAGGCAAGCGCCTGTCCCGGCCACGCGATGTAGCGATCGATTTCGTTGGTCACATCCAGTTCTGTCTTCGGGGCATTGGCCAGGAAGAAGTCGATCGCCCTCTGCCGATCCCACTTCAACGCGTGCATTCCGGTGTCCACCACGAGCCGCACGGCGCGCCACATGTCGTAGGTCAGCTCGCCGAATTTTTCGTACGGGTCTTCGTACAGGCCCATCTCGTTGCCGAGCGATTCCGAATAAAGCCCCCAGCCCTCCACGTACGCGGTGTATCCGCCGTAACGCCGGAAGTTCGGTTGCTCGCCCTGTTCCTGCGCGAGGGCGATCTGCAGGTGGTGACCGGGGACAGATTCATGCAGCGACAGCGCCCGCATCTCCCATTTCGGCCGCGTCTCCGGCTTGTAGAGATTCACAAAGTACCGCCCGGCGCGCGAGCCATCCGCGGCCGGGCCGCTGTAGTACGCGGTCGTGGTGTCGGGCGCGATCATCGCCGGGATCGGTTCCACCCCATACGGCATGCGCGGCAGGGTCTTGAAAATCTTCACGAGCAGCGGGTCGGTCTCCCGCGACATCGCGCGATAGGCCTGCAGCAAGGCCTCGCCGGTCGGATAGAAAAATTTCGGGTCGGTGCGCAGGAACACGAAGAACTCCGCGAGCGTGCCTTTGAACCCAACCTTCTCCTTGATCTTCTCCATCTCGCCCCGGATGCGCTCGACCTCCTTTAGTCCGATGTCGTGAATCTGTTGCGGGGTGAGCTTGGTGGTCGTGTAAAAGCGCGCGCGATTGGCGTAGGCTGCCTCGCCGTCAGGATGCTGCCAGAGGCCCACGCCGTCGTAGCAGGCAGGCAGGTAATCCTTTTCGAAGAACGCCTTGAATTTCACGAACGCCGGCACTATGCCCTCCGCAATCGCCTTCTTCGCCCCCTCGACGAGCCGCTCTTGATCGCTCGGGCTGATATCCGCCGGGAATTTGCGGAACGGCTTGAAGAACCCGCTGTCCTCGGGCTTCACGACAATCTGCTTGTCCAGCTGGGCCGGGATCCGGCTCATGACAATTTTCGGCTGCACGATGTGCGCCTTGATTCCTTCGCGCATGACATCGGCGATCTGATCCAGGCGCTGCGGAAAACTCTGCAGGCGCGCCAGCCAATCCTCGTAGTCCTTCAGCGTCGTGAAGCGGAGGGAGCTGGCCAGTTCATCGGCCGTCTGTGGTCCGCCGCGCTGATCGAGCGGCGCGAGATAGAAGCGAAAGCGGTTGGCCTCGATCGCCCGGTTGAGTTCATCCTCGAAGATCTCGTAGTTGATCCGATCGCTGGCCGTGAGCCCTTCGCGTGGGATCGCTCGCAGGCGCTTGAGCGCGTCGATGCGATGCTGATGGCGCCCTTCGATCGCCGGCAAGGTGGGGTCGTCCCACCGATCATTGTACCGGCGGTCACCGAGGTTCGACGCGCGTCCCGGGCTTTCCTTGAGCGACCATTCCCATTCCGCCATGAAGAATTCCCTGAGTTGCGTGGCCGGGTCCGGCGCCGTGCCGGCGCGGACGGATGCGACGAGGAAGATGAATGGGACGACGAGGCGGGGGAGGGGGATGCGCATATGATGATTTCGTGCCGGTGATTTTCGACCACCAAGAAATCCAAGTGCACCAAGAAAGAGAGTCGAGCGTCGAGAGCCGATGGTCGGGAGCCAGCGCCTCAGCACGCTGGTCTCATCCTTCTTCTCCTTGGGGTCTTTGGATTGCTTGGTGGTAAGACTCTTACTTCTTCGCGACGCGGGCGGCGACCCAGGCATCCATGCGTTTTTCGAGCACCTCGAGCGGCACGGCGCCGCAGGCGAGGAGGTGATCGTGCCAGGCGCGGAGATCGAACTTATCCCCGAGCGCGGCGATGGCGCGGGCGCGCAACTCCTTGATCTTGAGCTGGCCGACCTTGTAAGCGAGCGCCTGGGCCGGCCACGCGATGTAGCGATCGATCTCGTTGGTCACGTCGAGCTCTGTCTTCGCCGCGTTGGCGAGGAAGAAGTCGATCGCCTTCTGCCGATCCCATTTGAGCGAGTGCATGCCGGTGTCCACCACGAGCCGCACCGCGCGCCACATGTCGTAGGTCAGTTCGCCGAACTTCTCGTACGGATCGTCGTAGAGCCCCATCTCGTTGCCGAGCGATTCACAATACAGCGCCCAGCCTTCAATGTAGGCGGTGTAGCCGCCGTAGCGGCGGAACTTCGGCAGCTCGTCCTGCTCCATCGCGATCGCAATTTGAAAATGATGACCGGGGACGGATTCATGTAGCGACAAGGCGCGCATCTCCCACTTCGGCCGCGTCTCCGGCTTGTACAAATTCACGAAATAGCGACCCGCGCGCGAGCCGTCGGCGGCCGGCTCGCTGTAGTAGGCGGTGGTTGTGTCCGGCGCGATCATCGCCGGAATCGGCGTCACGCCGTAGGGCATCCGCGGCATGATCTTGAACACCTTCACGAGCAGTGGATCCGTTTCCTTGGCCATGGCGCGGTAGGCCTCCAGCAACTCCTCGGGGGTCTTGTAGAAGAATTTCGGATCGGTGCGGAGGTGGACGAAAAATTCACCGAGGGTGCCCTTGAAGCCGACCTGATCCTTGATCTTTTCCATCTCGGCGCGGATGCGCGCGACCTCCTTCAAGCCAATCTCGTGAATCTGCTCGGGCGTCAGCGAGGTGGTCGTCGAGACGCGCGCCACGTAAGCGTAGGCCGCCTCGCCCTCGGGATGCTGCCAGATGCCAACGCCCTCATAGCTGGCGGGCAGGTATTCCTTTTCGAAAAATTCCTTGAACTTCACGAACGCAGGCACCACGCCCTCGCTGATTGCCTTCTTGGCCGCGGCCGTCAGTCGCTGCTGGTCGGCCGCTGCGATGCCGGCCGGGAATTTCTTGAAGGGCCGGAAGAAGCCGCTGTCCTCGGGCTGGGCGACAATCTGTTTCGCGAGCTGCGCGGGCACGCGTTGCATGACGATCTTGGGCTGCACAATGCGGGCTTTGATCCCCTCGCGCATCAGGTCGGTCGACTGCGCCAGCATGGTCGGAAATGTCTGCAGGCGGGCCATCCAGTCCTCGTAATCCTTCAGCGTCTCAAAGCGCAGCGACGCGGCGGTGTCGTCCGCGGTTTGCGGGCCCTCGCGCTGGTTCACCGGCATGAGGTAGAAACGGTAGCGATAACCCTCGATCCGATTCTTCAGATCCAGCTCGTAGAGATCATAATTAAGCTGGTCCGCCGCCGGGAGCTTGGCGCGTGGAATGGCCGCGAGTTGCTTCAGCGCCGCCTGATCGTGCGCGTGCCGCGCCGCAATGGCCGCCAAGCTCTGGTCGTCCCAGCGATCGTTGAAGCGGCGGTCGCCAAGGTTGGAAGCCCACACCGGACTTTGCTGCATCGTGAATTCCCATTCGGCCGCCAGGAAATCGTTGAGCGACTTGGCCGGGTCCGGCGCGGCGCGAAGGGGCGGGACGGCGAGGAGGAGGCTGAGCAGCAGGGGGGCGGTCGATCGCATGATTCGGAAGATGGGAAA
>JANMQT010000069.1:0-11804 GCA_031370675.1 Verrucomicrobiota bacterium | reverse complement strand
GGAGCGGTCGGCGAACAATGGAAGTCGATCTGGAAGGTCGGCTTCCACGGCTAGTCCGCGCGGTTCGGCCAGAGCCCGGACATCATCGAGGACACCTTCCAGCACGCTACACATATCGAATTGTTCCGGCCGCAGATCGAGTCGCCCGGCATCCGCGCGCGCCAGTAGCAGGAGGTTTTCCGCAATCGAAGTGAGCTGGTGAACCTGATGGAGCAGCGCATCCGCCCGGACCGCTTGGGCCGGCGGCGTGTTTGAATCGTTGAGGATTTCCTCGATGCCTGCGCGGAGCACGGCGATGGGAGTCTTAAGGTGATGCGAGGCGTCGGTCGTGAAGCGCTTCGATTGCTCGAAGCTGCGCTGCAGGCGGTCAAAGGTTGCGTTGAGCACTGCAATGAGGCCGGAAATTTCATCGGCAGCCGGCGGCACGGGCAGACGCTGGTCCAAGCTCTGCAGCGAAATGCTTGCGGCCGCCTGACGAATGGCCTCCACCGGCGCCAGCGCTTGGCGGGCCACCCAACGCGCGCCCAGAAAAGTGACGACGAGAACGGTCGGAATCGCCGCGAACATACCGTGCACGATGTCCCAGCCCACCTTATTGACTTCCTGCAGGTCCGCGCCAACGCGTAGTTTCAGGCCGTTTTCGGAGAACTCCCCCATCCGCACGCTACGGCCGTCGATCTCGCGCGTATGAAATTCACGGATGCCGTCATCATCGATCGGCTCCCGCAGGGCGGGCGATCGATAGAGAACTTCGCCATCCGCTGCACACACCTCGACCAGCCGGCCGCGCGACGCGAGTGGGACAAGGATTCTTTTGATCGATGTGCGGTTATTGGCCGGGCCGCCCGCGAAATTCTCGATGTCCCGGAAGAACTCCCGGGCGTCGAGTTCGAGTCGACGGTCGAACGAGGCCACCTCTGCCTGGCGCATGAAAATCCAGGTCGTGGTGGCGCCCGCGAGCGTGGCGACCACCGCCAGGGTCGCCGCGTAAAGGGCGACTTTCCAACGCAGGGGCCATCGTTTCATGTGGGTTCCCGGATGGTGTAACCGGCGTGACGCACGGTGTGAATGAGCGGCGGATCGGCGATTTTCTTGCGCAGCCGGCCGATGAAGACCTCGACGAGCTTCGTGTCGTACTCGTGCTCCCGCTCCCAGACGCGCTCACACAGCTCGGTGCGGGTGAAGACCCGGCCTGGCTCGCGCATTAACACTTTGAGAAGGGAAAGTTCGCGCACGGAGAGCTCGATCAGGCGGTCGCCGCGATGCGCTTCCTGGTCGGCAAGATGCAAAGTAAGATCGCCCACCTGCAGGGCCAGCGCGGGTGCTTCCGCGTAGCGTCGGCCGAGCGCGCGTACGCGGGCGAGCAGTTCCTGCATCGCAAAAGGCTTCGGCAAATAGTCATCGGCGCCGAGTTGCAGTCCCGTCACGCGATCCTGCAATTCGCCGCGCGCGGTGAGCATCAGCACCCGGCTGCTAACCCCCTTTTCCCTCAGCCGCCTCAGGACCTCGAATCCATCGATGCCCGGCAGCATCACGTCGAGCAGGATGAGATCAAACGAGGTTTGCTCGGCCGCTCTTAAGGCCGCGCTTCCATCGTGGAGCGTGACCGGATCATGGCCCGCCTCCAGCAGCGCGGTGGAGACATGTCGCGCCAGCGGAACTTCATCTTCGACAATCAGGACACGCATCGATTCATTAGGGAGAGTAGTCTGCCTGCCGCATCCCGGCGAGACAAGCCATGCCGCTGCGTTCATCGCGTGGTGGCCGCGACGCAGAGATTTCAGATGGTGGCGGACCCGGAGTCTGCGAACCCCGGCGAAGCCACCGTGCGATGGTAGCCTGAGGTCCGAAAGCCCCGGTCTGTTGGAGTGAAATTCCCGCCGCAGCAGCGGTGACGAAAATTGGGTCGCGTAGAGCGTTGGACGCACGCAAGGTCATGCTATGAGGGTTCCGCTTTCCATCTGCGCCTGTTTCGCGAGCGTTGTGTTGGCCGTCGCCAGCGCCGCGGGACAGGCGGTCATCGCGTTGCCCACGGCGGAAACCGCCCTGCTTGGGCGCTTTGCCCAGGGGCCGATCGATTTGCCCGTCCGCGTGGGATCCGTGGGATTTGCTGCGACGTTTGCCTCGGGGAATCCGTCGGCGTGGCCGGCAGAAGTACAGGCGCGGGAATTTTTCGCGAATGGGGGCACGGAATTGATCGTGGTGCGCGTCACCGACGCCGGCTCGCTGGCAACCGCGTTGACCGGCAACGCGCTGACGCTCGCGGGCCTGCACGCGCTGGAACGGCTGAGCAATCTGCGCCTGTTGATTGCGCCCGAGGTCAGCCTGCTCACGGCGGTTGAATTCACCGACACGTTCGCAGCGTTCCGCACCTATCTCGAGCCGCGCCGGATTTTCTTCATCCTCGATCCACCGCCGGGTCTCGCCACTGCGGGCGCGATGGTGGCCTGGGCCGACGCGTCGCTGCCGACCGATGCCGGATTCTGTGCGGTCTATTTTCCCTTTCTCCAGGTCCTGATCGATGGCTCGGCGCTGACCGTGCCGCCCGGCGGGGCGATGGCCGCCATTTACGCGCAGAGCGACGCCGCCGGCGGTGTTTGGAAAAGTCCATCGGGCACGAGCCTGCCGATTCAGGCCCAGGGGATTTCAGTTGCGATCAACACGACAGATTCGAACCTCCTCGTTTCGAGCAACGTGAATCCCATCCGGCAGTTTTCCGGAACCGGCATCGTGCCATTTGGCGCACGGACGCTCGACCGCACCCCGGCCGACACAAAGTACGTCCCGGTGGTGCGCACCCTCCAGTGGATGGCGGCCTCGATTGAGCGCTCGCTCGCCTTCGCCGCCGCAGCCGATGATGCCGAGCCGCTTTGGGCGCAAATCCGAAGTGGAGTCGGGAATTTCCTGAACGGCTTGTGGATCCAGGGCGCGTTCGTCGGCTCCACGCCGAACGCAGCGTATTTCGTTCGTTGCGACGCGACGACCACGAGCGCGGCGGACATTGCGAACCATCGCGTGAATTTGATCTATGGCGTGGCGATGCTGCGGCCTTCGGAGTTTGACCTCACCTCGATCAGCGCGCCGACGTTTGATGCTTCGCGATCCGTGCCCGGGCCCGCCGTTCGCCTGCAAAGTCTTCCCGGTGCGCTGGTACTGTCGTATCCCACCGAGGCTGGATTCAGCTACGTTCTCGAATTCAGCGGGAATCTCCAGGCGAACACGTTCGCGGACGCGGCTCCGTTAGTCACGGGCGATGGCGCCTGGCGCAGCGTCAGTCTGCCACTCGGTGCGGGCCAGGATTTTTACCGGCTCCGCATCGCGCCGGTGCGGTGACGGGCGGGCCAACGAGGCCGGAGATCGCGCCCGTTTGCTGGCGCCCGCCGCTTTCGTCATTTCACTTGTCTGCGATCCCTAGAGCCTCTACCGCAATTTGTCATGACTCACGAAACGACCAAACCCGCCGGAATTGAGCTAAGCGCGGAATGGCCGCTGGCGGCGAGCCTGTTTAGCGTGGGCGCCTTTTTTCTTTGGGGCGACGCCATCTTTGCCCGGCTGTCGGACCCGCTCTGGCTCTGCCTGAGCTTTGGCTGGTTGCTCGCGGTCATTCTGCTTTCCGCCTTCTCCGTCGTGCGCCACGCCGAATGCCTCGCGCTCAAGCTTGGCGAACCAGGCGGGACGCTCATCCTGACTTTTTCCGTCATCGGCATCGAGGTGATGATGATTTCCGCCTCCATGGCCACGGGGAAGGGCAGCCCCACGCTCGCCCGCGATGCGATGTTCTCCGTCGTGATGATCGTCCTCAACGGGCTGGTGGGGTTCTCGCTCCTCCTGGGCGGCCTGCGGCATCGTGAGCAATCCTACAACCTGCAGGGCGCGGGGGTTTACCTGGCGATGATCGCCCCGCTCGCCGTGCTCGGCCTCATCCTGCCGAATTTCACCACCACGACCATCGGCCCCACGCTGTCCACCACCCAGGGCATCTTGCTGGGCCTGATGTCGGTCGGGCTGTATGCGACTTTTCTGTTTGGACAGACGATGCGGCACCGGGAGTATTTTCTCGACGCGAACCCGGCCGGAAAGCCCGATCCTGCGGGCGGCGGGGACCACGCGGGTCTCGTGGTCCGGAGCACTCCGTTTCATGCCCTGTTGCTGATGTGCTATTTGGTTCCGGTGGTTCTGCTGGCCAAGAAACTGGCGATCCCGATCGATCACGGCATCCGCGTGCTGGGCGCGCCCCCGGAGTTGGGCGGGTTCATCATTGCCGTACTGGTCCTTTCGCCCGAGGGCTTCAGTGGACTGCGCGCCGCCATTCACAACCAGTTGCAACGCTGCGTGAACATTTTGTTGGGCTCGGTGCTTGCGACCATCGGGCTGACCATCCCGGCGGTTTTCTCGATCGGCGTGCTGAGCGGCAAGAGCGTGATTCTGGGGCTGGTACCGGCCGACATGATCCTTCTCGCCCTGACGCTGGCCGTGAGCTTCATCACCTTCACGAGTCGTCGGACGAACATCCTTTTCGGCGCCGTGCACCTTCTTTTGTTCCTCGCCTATCTCATCATGATTTTCGACGGGCAATAACACCGCCCTCCCGCCCTGGGGAGACACTTTCGCCGCCAATGTGAAATTATTATTATTTCTGTGGCCGAAAAGATTGACGCGACGACGAAGCGCACGACTATTAGATTTCCTAATCACGCGGCCTGCGTCGGCTTGGTGGCGAAAATTTCTTCGGAAATTGTCGTTGTCGCCAGAAATGGCACCTGCTGAAATGCGCGGGCGGCGCGATTAGACGAAAGCGCGCATTTCCCGTTCAAATTTTCCGGCCATGGCAAACATTTTCCCGAAGTGGACCAACCAGTTGCCCATCCAGATTCTAGTCGCGGGCGGCGTCCTCTTCGTCTCGGTCATCGCGGGCATGACCTACTATTTCACGCCGAAGTACACCCGCGTGGGTTACCAGCCGGTGCAGCCGGTCCCCTTCAGTCATTCGATTCACGTGAACCAGCTCGGGCTCGACTGCCGTTATTGTCACAGCCAGGTGGAAAACGCCGCCCATTCGAACCTTCCGACCACGCAGACCTGCATGAACTGCCATTCGCAGATCAAGCAGAACAGCCCACGGCTCGCGACGGTGCGCGAGAGCTGGAAAACCGGCCAGCCGATCTCGTGGGTGCGCATCCATCAGGCGCCGGATTACGTTTATTTCAATCATTCGGCGCATGTGAATCGAGGCGTGAGCTGCGTAAGCTGCCACGGCCAGATTAACAACATGGCCGTCGTCTGGCACCACGAGCCACAAAGCATGGATTGGTGTCTGACCTGCCATCGCGCGCCGGAGAATCATCTGCGTCCGGTGAACCAGGTGACCAACCTCAACTGGAAGCCGGAGGACGAGCCGCCGGGTAAGGACGGCAAGCCGCGCACTCAACGGGAAATCGGCGAACAATTGAAGGTCGCGTGGAATGTGAATCCACCCGTCACGTGCGCGGGCTGCCACCGTTGATTGCGCGCCAGCCCTGATTCCAAGCAGATCCGACGACTCTCCCCACTTTCCCTCCTCCGAAGATGAAGCACGTTTTCCAGCATCCGCCCGAAACCCCGAGTCCGACCGGTCGCAAGTACTGGCGCACGATGGGCGAGTTGAATGACACGCCGGAATTTCGGGGCTGGCTCGAGCGGGAATTTCCCTCGGGCATCGATGAGATGGAGACCGACGCGCTGTCGCGCCGCAGTTTTTTGCAGTTGATGGGCGGCTCCCTCGCCCTCGCGGGCCTCGGCATGAGCGGCTGCCGCCGGCCGGAGGCCTTTCTGGTGCCCTTCACGAAATCGGCGGAATGGCTGATCCCGGGCGAACATCTGCTTTACGCCACGTCGATGCCGCGGCGCGGCGGCGCGATGCCGTTGCTCGTCACCACCACCGACGGACGCCCGATCAAGAACGAGGGCAATCCCCTGCATCCGGCCAGTAACGGCGGGACGGACACGTTCGCGCAGGCCTCCATTCTGGAACTCTATGATCCCGAGCGTTCGCGGACGTTTTTGCTCGACGGCCAGACGTCGGACGCGGCGACGTTTGCGGATTGGGTCACGAAACTGCGCGCGGAAGCGACGGCCGACGGCGGCGCGAGCCTCGCCATCCTGACGGGCGAATCCGGCTCGCCGACGCGCGAACGGATTCGCGGGATGCTGCAGCAGCAATTCCCGAAGATGACGTGGTGCGTGTACGAGCCGCTTTCGAACGACAACGAGCGTGAGGCGATGAAGGCCGCCTTCGGATCGGCGGCGATGAAGATGGTGCCGAAGTTTGCCAAGGCCGACGTAATCGTCTCGCTCGACAGCGATTTCCTGTGCGTGGAGGAAAGCGATCTCGCCGCGGTGCGCGATTTTTCGAGCCGGCGTCGCGTGGCGGCTCCCACCGATTCGATGAACCGGCTCTACGCCGTGGAGAATCGATTCACCGTCACCGGAGGCATGGCGGATCACCGTTTGCGTTGCCCAGCCAGCCAGGTCGGGGCGGTCGCGCTCGCGCTGGCGAAAGCGGTGGCGGATGCGACCATCAGCGGACCCCTCACCGATCTGCTCAGCGCGGTGCCCGCGACCGAAATTAACAAGCTCGAGAAGAGCCTGCCCTGGATCAATGAGGCGGCGAAGGACCTGGTGGCGAATCGCGGTAAGAGCCTCGTCATGGTCGGGCCGAACCAACCCGCGTGGGTGCATGCGCTCGGCTTCGCGATCAATGGCGCGCTGGGCAGTTACGGCCCGACGCTCACCGCGGTCGCGGCGCCCGCGCCGGACGGCGTTTCGCTGGCCTCGCTCGCGGAACGGATGAAGTCGGGCGCAGTGAAGACGCTTTTCGTATTCGGGGGAAATCCGTCCTACAACGCGCCGGCCGACCTGAACTGGCCCGAGCTGCAGAAGAAGGTCGCGGCGGTTGCGCGCATTGGCAGCTACGACGACGAGACCTCGACCGGCGCCAAGTGGCACGTCCCGGCGGCGCATTATCTCGAGGCCTGGGGCGACGACCGCTCGTCGGACGGCACGTACGTGGCGGTGCAGCCGATGATCCTGCCCTTGCACGGCGGCGTGTCGGAGCTCGAGGTCCTGGCGGGCCTCGCGGGCCGCGAGAAGATCGAGGGACCGGCGCTGATCCAGGAGACCTTCAAGACGATTGCGAAGAATGTCTCCGACGACGCGCTGGCCTGGAACAATTTCCTCCGGGACGGCTTCCTCGCGAACTCGGCGGCGGGCGAGGCGAGCGCCACCTTCAATCCGGCCGGCGCGAAATCGTTCGTGCAGACGAATTTCAAATCGCCGCCGGTGCCGACGGCCGACGCGATGGAATTTGTGATGACGCCGGATTACAGCGTGTGGGACGGCCGCTACACGAACAACGGCTGGCTGCAGGAGCTGGCCGATCCGGTGACCAAGCTGACGTGGGACAACGCCGCGCTGATGAGCAAGGCCACCGCGACGAAGCTCGGTTTGAAGTGGAAGGAAGACGACATTCGCGACGGCAAGGGCACCGGCGTGACGGGCGACTGGATCGAGGTCGTGGTGGGCGATCGCAAAGTGAAGGCCGCGGTCCTCGTCGATCCGGGCCATGTCGATCATTCCGTCAGCCTCAGCCTCGGTTACGGCCGGGAAAAGGTCGGGCGCATCGGCCGCGACGCGGGCTTCAACGCCTATCCGTTGCGCACCACGGCGACGCCGTATTTCGTGAGCAACGCGAAGGTTTCGAAGGTGGCCGGCGAGGCCTACATTTTCTCGACCACGCAGCATCATTACAACATGGAGGGCCGCGCGCTGGTGCGGGAGCTGCCGATTGGAACGTACCGCGAGCACGCGGGTTTCGACCACGAGGGCCGCAGCTTCGTCCAGAAGTTCGGCATGGATTCGCACATCCCGCCGAGCGTCTCGATCTACAAACATCCGCCGATGACGGGGCAGCACCAGTGGGGCATGGCGATCGACCTGAGCACCTGCACTGGCTGCAGCGCGTGCGTGATCGCCTGCCAGAGCGAGAACAACATTCCCATCGTCGGAAAGCATCAGGTCCGCCGTGGTCGCATCATGCAGTGGATCCGGATGGATCGTTATTACTCCACGATGGCCGACAAGGAGGATGACGAGGATCCGCAGGTGATGATGCAGCCGGTCACCTGCCACCATTGCGAGAACGCGCCGTGTGAAACGGTCTGCCCGGTGAACGCGACCGTGCACAACGAGGAAGGCCTCAACGTGATGGCGTACAACCGCTGCATCGGCACGCGCTACTGCGCCAACAACTGCCCGTACAAGGTCCGCCGGTTCAATTATTTCGATTACAATTCCCGGCCGCTCGATCAGCTCTACCTCGGCCCGCTGGCCAAGAAGGGTGTGGCGGAAACGGTCAAGCTCTCGAAGAACCCGAACGTTACGGTGCGCATGCGCGGCGTGATGGAGAAATGCACGTTCTGCGTGCAGCGGATCGAGGAGGCGAAGATCGGGCAGCTCCGCGTGGCGCGCGATTCCAACAACACGAAGGTGCCGACCGATTCCTTCAAGACGGCCTGCCAGCAGGTCTGCCCGTCCGAGGCCATCGTGTTCGGCGACATCGCCGATCCGGAGAGCAAGGTGACGAAGCTGAAGAAGCGGGACCTCAATTACACGATGCTCGATTATTTGAACGTCCAGCCCCGCGTCAGCTACCTCGCGCGCGTGCGCAATCCGAACCCGAAAATGCCCGGCGCCGAAACGGTGGGCATGAGCACGCTGAAGGATTCGCACGGGCATTGATCAATCGATCGACCGCGCCTCTCCCCACTCTTTAACCCCGCGACTGAATATGGCCGACACCGCAATCGAGACCGCGCCGCCCGCCGCTCAATTTGATCCGGAGATGGTCCGGCAAATCACGAAGCCGCCGCTCGTCACGAATAACCGCGACTTCCATTGGGTGACCGAGAAGGTCTCCGGCATCGTGGAGATGAAGACCCCGATGTGGTGGTGGATCGCCTTCTTCCCGGCCGCGGTGCTCGCGGGGTGCTGCATTGGCGGCTTCGTTTATCTGATCAGCACCGGCGTCGGGGTCTGGGGCCAGAACTCGCCGGTCATGTGGGCCTGGGACATCACCAACTTCGTGTTTTGGATCGGTATCGGTCACGCCGGCACCCTGATTTCGGCGATTTTGTTTTTGACGCGTCAAAAGTGGCGCACCTCGATCAATCGTGCCGCGGAGGCGATGACCCTTTTCGCCGTGATCTGCGCCGGCCTGTATCCCGGCCTCCACGTCGGCCGCCTCTGGATGGCGTGGTACCTCGTGCCGGTCGGCAACGCCAACGCCATCTGGCAGAACTTCCGCAGTCCGCTGCTCTGGGATGTGTTCGCGGTCGGCACCTATTTCACGGTGTCGGTCATCTTCTGGTATGTCGGCCTGATCCCCGACCTCGCGACCCTGCGCGACCGGGCGACCAACAGCGTCAAGAGATTCGCCTACGGCCTGTTCGCGCTCGGCTGGCGCGGCGGCAACCGCCAGTGGCGCAATTACGAAAAGGCCTACCTCATCCTGGCCGGGATCTCGACGCCGCTGGTGCTCTCGGTGCACACGATCGTGTCCTTCGACTTTGCCACGTCGATCGTCCCCGGCTGGCACACGACCATCTTCCCGCCGTACTTTGTGGCGGGCGCCATCTTTGGCGGATTCGCCATGGTGCTCACGCTGATGCTGCCCGCACGTCATCTGCTGGGGCTGCAGGATCTCATCACGAAGAAGCACGTGGACGTGATGGCGAAGATCATCCTGCTGACCGGTTCGATTGTCGGCTACGCCTACATCATGG
Organism: Verrucomicrobiota bacterium; assembly: GCA_031370675.1. Taxonomy (GTDB): domain Bacteria; phylum Verrucomicrobiota; class Verrucomicrobiia; order Chthoniobacterales; family SZAS-18; genus SZAS-18. The sequence goes on along the minus strand of JANMQT010000069.1, from coordinate 1,986 downwards.
AATTCTTCATCGCGTGGTATAGCCAGAACCCGTTTGAGCAATGGGCGTTCCTGCGCAACCGCATCTCGGCGCCGTTCACCAAGTGGATGTTCGACGTGCCAGACGCGCCGTACTGGTGGGCCTACTGGGCGATGATGAGCTGCAATGTGATCTCGCCGCAGATTTTCTGGTCCAAGCGGGCGCGGGCCAACCTCTGGATCGTCTTCGCGGTCTGCATGTGCGTCAACGCCGGCATGTGGTTCGAGCGTTTCGTCATCATCGTCACGTCGATCGCGAACGACTTCCTCCCCGGCAGCTGGGGCATGTACTCGCCGACCTGGGTCGACATCATCACCTTCACCGGCAGCTTCGGACTCTTCCTCTCGCTCTTCCTGCTGTTCTGCCGCTTCCTCCCGATGATTGCGATGTCGGAGGTGAAGGGCGTGTTGCCGGCGGCCGACCCGCATTTCCATCCGCCCGGCCACGATGCGCCTGGCGGCGGCGACCATTCCACCGGCCTGGGCGGCGGCGTGCGCATGACCACGCCGGCCCCGAGCACCGGCCATTGATTCCCCCATTCGAACGACCATGAGCGACACTCTCACCGTCACCAACCCCGCCGGGACCAGCGCGGTCGCCGCGGTGCAGCGCACCTTCGGCATCGCGGCCGAATTCTCGAGCGCGGCGGACCTTTATCATGCGGCGGAAAAGTGCCGCGATCACGGCTTTAAGAAATGGGACGTGCACACGCCCTTCCCGATTCACGGGATGGATGAGGCCATGGGGCTGGGCAATTCGAAGGTCAGCTTGATCGCGCTGAGCGCCGCGTGCACCGGCACGGTGCTGGCGCTGATGCTCGAGTTCATTCCGTCCATTTGGCTTTACCCGTTGGTTGTCCACGGCAAGCCGCTGAACTTCTTCACGGTGCCCGCGTTCTTCCCGGTCATCTTCGAATTCACGGTGCTGTGCTGCGCGTTCGGCTGCCTCTTCGGGATGCTCGCGCTCAACCGGCTGCCGCGCTGGAATCATCCGCTCTTCAACTGGGAGCGCTTCGGGAAGTTCAGCGACGACGCCTTCTTCCTCTCGATCGAGGCGGACGACCCCAAGTTTCAGGAAACGCGCACCAAGGATTTCCTCGAGGGCATCGGCGCCAAGAACATCACGCTGATCTACGAGTGATCCCGTTCCCGCTTTTGCTTCTGCCATGAAATATTTCTTCCTCGCCTTCGCCGCCGCCGTCCTGGCGGTCGCCTTGATCGCCGGTCCACGCGGCTACAAGTCGACCAACCGGCCGTTCGAGTTTTTCCCGGACATGGATCGGCAGCCCAAGGTGAAGGCACAAGTCGACAGCGTCTTCTTTGCCGACGGCCTCGGCTCGCGCCCGCCGGTGCCGGGCACCGTGCCGCTGGGTTGGGACATCCCGGTCCGGGGCGCCGGCGAAAAACCGGAAATGCAGCACGCGGTCAATGGCTACACCGCGGCGCCGGACTATTTCAACACGGGCAAGATGGGTGATCGCTGGGGCGACGGCCTGCCGGTTCCCGTGACGGCGGCGCTGATGAAGCGCGGCCAGGATCGCTACGTCATCAACTGCCAGATCTGCCATGGCGCAACCGGCGCCGGCAACGGCGTGACCTCGAAGTACGGCTGGGTCGGCATTGCGAATTATCACGACCAACGCCTTGTCGACATGGCCGACGGGGAACTCTTCAACACGATCACCAACGGCAAGAACACGATGTACGGTTACGGCGGCAACATCACCGTCGTCGACCGCTGGGCCATCGTCGCCTACCTCCGCGCGCTGCAAAAGGCGCAACTCGGCCGACTCTCCGACCTGACTCCCGAGCAACAGGCCGCCCTTAAGTAATTCAACCACCGATTTCCCGCCCCCGCATGAGCGCCGTCGCCACCACTTCCGCCGCCAAGTCGCCCAAGGTTGAGTACTTCCTGACCAACAACCTTGGTCCGGTGTTCTTTCGCTTGCTCGCGTTCGGCGGAGCCTCG
>JANMQT010000053.1:0-1861 GCA_031370675.1 Verrucomicrobiota bacterium | reverse complement strand
CCACCCACGGCATCGCAGTCGTGCCAGACTGAAGATTCCATCAAACAGTCACGAGGGGGAGAGTCGAGATGAACATTACCCGTATTGGTGTGGATTTGGCAAAGAACGTATTCCAGGTACATGGTGTGAACCGTCAAGGAGAGATGGTCGTGAGGAAACAGTTGCGTCGCACGCAGATGCTCGACTGGTTCGGCAAACTTGCGCCGTGCTTGGTCGGCATGGAAGCCTGCGGCAGCGCGCATTACTGGGCGCGCGAGTTTTCCAAACTCGGACACGACGCGCGGTTGATGGCACCGCAGTTCGTCAAGCCCTACGTCAAACGCGGCAAGAACGACGCCAACGATGCCGAAGCGATCCGCGAAGCTGTGAGCCGACCCACCCTGCGCTTCGTCGCCGCCAAGACCGTTGAGCAACAAACGATGCAGGCCGAGCACCGCATCCGCGCCCGGCTGGTGCGCTCGCGCACCGCGCTGTCGAACGAGATACGCGGGCTGCTTTCCGAGTTCGGTGTCATCGTGCCGACCTCGCTCGGAGCCTTGGCGTGCGCTGCCAGAAATCCTCGAAGACGGCGAGAACGGGCTTCCCGGCGACTTCCGGATTTTGCTGGCCGAACTGGCCGAAGAACTGCGCAGCCTCGACGACCGGGTAAAGCTCTACGACACGCGCTTGCAGACACGCGCCCGGACAGACGAACGCATCCAGCGCCTGCTGGCAGTCGTAGGCATCGGCCCGGTAGGGGCGAGCGCGCTGGTCGCTGCGGTGGACGATGGTCGCCAGTTCGGCAAAGGACGCGATCTGGCCGCCTGGCTTGGATTAACGCCGCGCGAACATTCCAGCGGCGGCAAGCAGCGCCTGGGTGGGATCAGCAAACAGGGCGACACGTATGTGCGCACCTTGCTGATTCACGGCGCGCGGGCGGCGTTGAACGCGGCGGTCAACAAGACCAACCCGCGTAGCCGCTGGGTCACGGCCTTGGCCGCGCGACGCAACAAGAACATTGCGACGGTGGCGCTGGCCAACAAGAATGCACCGATTGCCTGGGCGATTCTCGCCCGGGGAGAAGTGTACCGGGCGGCGGCGTAAGCAGGCCGTCGGCGTATCAAAGAGCACTACTTCAACCACGATTGCGAAGCATGACGAGAGATGGCAAGCAGGTTAGACCGGCGCGGGTGATTCAGATTATTGCGTTGGCTCCCTGCCCAGAACACCGGGCAAAGCCGCTAGGGCGATATGAACCCCGTGCGCAGATTCCATCATGGCTCGGGTCAGTACGACCCAACAGGAAGCCGGATATACGGAAGCAGTCGTACCCAAAAACCATCAACCAAAATGCTTGCAAACCGGGGGGAGTCCATTACGCAATAACGATTGCGCTCTACGCGAACTGGTCCGAACAACGGTAGCTAGGTTAGATGTTGGCTCAAAGCAATAATGTTCCGCTTTCTTGTATGTGGAAAGGCCGGATCAAGTCCCGCCTGTAACCATCCGATCGGAGCGGTGGGGTCGGGATAAGCGGGGCTTTATGAAGAGCGGCGTGCCTCGTCCACGTATCGTGGAGAGCAATAATTTGTCAGCAGACTATTGCAATACAAGGCGCGCCCCATTTTTTGACCGCTGCCGCCGGATGTGCATTGCACGAAAACGTGATACGTCACCAAATAATTTGCAAGAACCCACCAAGCCTCTTCTTCATCGTCCGTTCGCGGCATTCCCTCTGAGGGTCATCACAGCACTCATCGCCAAGGCAACTACCTTGCCGTCGTCTCGGGTGATTTCACATTGATAGTGAGTGAGGGTCTTCCCGTGTTGAATTTGTTTTGCAGTAGCCATAAGTACCGATTCCCACACGGGCCGAAAGAAA
>JANMQT010000031.1:0-10737 GCA_031370675.1 Verrucomicrobiota bacterium | reverse complement strand
CCCTTGGCGGCCGCCGCCCCGATCATGAGCGCCCCGGCGAGCCCCGGACCGGCGGTCGCGGCAAATCCGTCCATCTCGGCCAGGGTCATGCCGGCGCGGCGCAGCGTCTGCTCGACGAGCGGTTTCAGATCGCGGAGGTGCTGGCGCGAGGCCACCTCGGGCACCACCCCGCCCGTCGCGCGATGCAAGGCCGCCTGCGAAGCGATTTCGCCGGCCAGCAACTTCGTCACGCCGTCATTCCCGCCGCGCAGGATCGCGCAGGCGGTCTCATCGCAGGAGGTTTCAATCGCGAAGAGGTGCATGCGTCAGGGCTCGATGTCCACGACACACCCATCGGGCACGACGCGCCAGATTTCCTCGATTTCCTCATCGGTCACGGCGATGCACCCAATGGTCCAGTCGCGCAGGCGGTGCCCCGCCCCGATGAATCCATACCCATTCGGCAGCCCGTGAATCATGATGTCGCCACCCGCGGATTTGCCCAGCTTCGCAGCCCGCGCGCGGTCGGCCCCGCTAGGGTAAGAGATGCGCAACGCCAGGTGATATTTGCTCTGCGGATTTCGGCCCGAGATGCGGTAGCGGCCCTCCGGCGTGCGACCGTCGCCCTCACTCTCCTTGTGACCATCCGGGTTCGACCCCAAGGCAACGCCGTAAGTCCGGAGCGCTGCTTCGCCGCGGTACAATGTCATTTCCCGCGCGGCCTTCCGGATTTGAATGCGATCGGCCACGGCGTCCGGCGGCAACGGCGGCAGCGGCGTTGGCGCCGGAGTCGGACTCGGCCCCGCCTCCGGTGGCAGAATGACGGGCGGAAGCGGGCTCGACGGCTCGACCGTCGGCGCCACGCCTGGCGCCGGCGGGACGCCACGGGCGTTGACGGGAGGCGGACGCATGGTTTGTGGTTCGGTCGGCGAGAAGTCGAAGTATCCCAGCCAGCCCGCGACCGCAACGGCCACCCCGATCAATCCGAGCAGGAGGAACCGTTTCACAGCGATGGGGTGATGACGGGACGCAGGCGCTCAAACCTTTCGAAAAATCGCACGAACCGGCACGCTCATCCTCTTCCAGCCTTTACCTGGCGCAAGACAACTTTGGCCGCACTCCGCCCGCTCGCGCCGAAGACGCCCCCACCCGGGTGCGTGCTCGCGCCCGTCAGAAAGAGACCCTTCACCGGCGTGGAATAGGACGAGAGCTCCGGTAGTGGGCGGAAGAAAAACATCTGGTCGAGTCCCATCTCCACGTGCATCACATTCGCGCGCGGCAACGCGAGCACCCGCTCGATTTCCGTCGGCGTCTGGATGTACCGGTCGATCATCTTGCCTCGCATGTTGGGTGCGTAGTGACAGATGACCTCCCAGATTTTGTCGGCCTCGCGCTCCGCAATGTCGTCCCAATTCTCGCCGTTCGAAAGCTCGTAGGGATGATACTGCGCCCAGCCGAAAAGCACGTGCTTGCCCGGCGGTGCGAGGGTGGGATCCATCGAGGAGAAAGTCATCGCCACGACCGCCGGCTCCTGCGGCGGAAAGCCGGCGAGATATTCCACGTAAGCCCGGCGGAGATATTCCAGCGAGGGGCAGAGCAACTGCAACCCGCGATGACAGGGGGCCACTCCATTCGCGTCGGACTCGATGCCCAGATACTGCGGCAGCTCCTCCACGGCGTGACGCACCACCATGCCGAAGCCGTTGCCCACGCGGATCTGGCTGACCCGCTTGCGCAATTCGGGCGGGCAGAGCTCGGGCGCCAGCAGGTCGAGAAATGTCGTTTGCACATGGCAGGCCGCGACGACCGCCCGGGTGGAAAATTTTCCGGCCTCGCTCGCGACTTCGAAGCGCGCGCCGGGCTTCGTCCCGGCGTTGATCCCGACGACCTGCGCATTGACGCTGATTTGACCGCCCAAACCCACGAGGCAGCGCGCCAGCGCCTGCGTGAGCGAGCCGGAGCCGCCTTTCGCGCGCCAGGCGCCCGTCTTGTGAATCATCGCGTGCCAGCCCACGAGATCGCCCGTCGCGATTTCATCGGGACCCGGCCCCGATTGCGCCGCAAGCCAGGCGAGCGCGGTGCGCACATGCGGGTGCTCGAAGGTCTCCTCGATGACTTTCCCGTAGCTCGCCATCAACTGGCGCGACGTGTCCAGCGAACTCCACATCCTGCGCGACGCGACATTCGTCAGATTGCGTCTGAAGATGGTGGAGAAAATCCGGCCGGGGGTCGGCGGCTTCATGAACGTTTCAAAAATCCCCTCGTTCAACTCACCCCATCGCGCGATGAACAGGCGGTACGCGTCCGCGTCGACCGGCGAAATCCTCGTGATCGATTCGCAGGTTTTTTCCACGGATCGATGAAAACTCAGGCCGAGTGCGGCGCCCGGGATCGGGAAATACGCCCAGGGATCCATCTCGAGGTATTCGAGTCCGTGGTCGGCCAGGCCCAGCTCGCCCATGATCGGTGTCCCTGGAAACATGATGTGCGCGGACGAACCGATATCGAACTTGAAGCCCGGCACGATTTCCTGCGTGCAGACCGCGCCGCCGACAATTTCACGCCGTTCCAGCACCAGCACCTTGCGCCCCGCCTTCGCAAGATAGCAGGCGCAGATCAGGCCGTTATGTCCGGCCCCGATGACGATGACGTCGTACACGCTCATGAACGTCCGGAAGGAACCACGAATTTTACGCGAATGAACACGAATTCATTCCTGGGGAAAACACCCGTGCACTGAAGTACGGCGCAAACGGGAATCCCATTCGAGTAAATTCGTGTTTCATTCGTGGTTACTTCCTCATGCTTCGTGCCTCGTTCTTCACCCGCGTTCCTTTGATTTGCGCGCGGGAACTCGTCGGCGTCGAATTGGTCTGGGGCGGTTGCCGCGGCCGGATCGTCGAGACCGAGGCCTACGCCGCGGCGGGCGATGAGGCCTGCCACACCTTCAAACGCCGCGGCGCGCGCGAGTTCGTCGAACGCCATCCGCCCGGCACCGCGTACGTCTATCTGAACTACGGCGTTCATTGGCTCCTCAATGTGCTCGTCAAGGGTGGCGGCGGTGCGCGCGACGGTTTCGTGCTCATTCGCGCGGTTCAACCCACCCACGGCTGGTCCCTGATGCGCCGCCGCCGTGCGGTCGAGCGCGACCTCGCCCTGTGCTCCGGCCCGGGCAAGCTGGCGGCGGCTTTCGGCATCAACGGCTCGGCGCACGGCCTCGACCTCTGCGCCACTTCGACGCATGGATTCGCGCCCGCGCCCAAGGCCGCGCCTGGACTGGATGTCGTGGCGGATCGCCGCGTGGGGATTACAAAAGCCGCGGAATTCCCGTGGCGGTTTCTTTGCCGGGACAGCCCGTTCGTGAGCTTGCGACCCTCCGCCTTCGCCCAAAGCGCTTCGGCGAACGCTTCGGCGGGGTCTTGACCATCGGCGCATTTGGCCGTTGCGTAATCGCGCGTCCCCACGCCTTCCCGCCCGCCGGGTCCGCCACGTGACTCCCAGCCCGTGTGACCACCAATCCCGAACCCCACGCCACCGAAAAAACCGAGCCCAAACGGCGTTCCTGGCGGGCGTGGCTGCACGCGAAACTGCCGACCGAGTCGAAGCTGCACGGCACCTTTGTGCATCGCATCGTTGGCGACCGGATTTTTCACCCGGATTTGTGGAAGTTCACTCGCAATGGCGTGGCGATCGGACTCGCCGCCGGGATGTTCGCGACGCTGATTCCAATTTTCGGCCTGCACATTTTCCTCGCGGTGGTCGCCGCGTTCGTCTTTCGCGGAAACATTCCCTGCGCCGTCCTCGTCTGCTTCACGGTGGGCAACCCTTTTGCGCTCGTCGGCTTCATGTTTTACGAATGGCAGCTGGGCCGCTGGTTGTTTAATCACTTCGGGCCGCCGCCGCTGCCCCCCGAGGCCCTCGCCCCCTACGCCGCCGCGGCGCATGGCTTCAAAAGGGCGATGCGCGAAGTGATGCCGCTGATGGTCGGCGGCACGCTCTCGGCGCTGGTGGGCGCGATCGCCACGTATTTCGCGACCCACGCGCTATGGGGACTTTTCACGCACACGCCCGCGCTGCCGCCCAAGGATCCACCGACCCCGGAATCCACGCCGTAGCTGGCCCGGCGGGCGCTGGCTTCGCGCTCCACTCAGAACGTTTCGAGCGTGCGAATCAAACGCACGGCGCCGGCGGGCGGCCTGGCCCGCCCATCGAGGATCGCGCCGGGCGAATAACGATGGCGGTAGAAGCTGAAGTTCTTCTTGTCCTGCGCGCCAATGACCGTGCCCTCCAGCGACATGCCCGCGAAGAGTCCCTGGCTCTGGCTGTACGAATAGACGGCCGCGGTCGGCATCACATCCGCGCCAAGGTTGCGTCCAACGGGTCCCGCCGCCGCGCTCAGATCGGCGCCGAGCGCCACGTTCCCGCCCCTCGAAAATGCCGCGACCGCTTCAGGTGTGTTCAGAACGATGATGAAATTGGTGACCTGCGCCCCGATCTGCAGTCCGAAGCCGACGCCGCCGAAGCCGATGAAGGACGGGCCCGACCACTTGCCGTTCGGCAGACGCGCCACGACGACGCCTTCCCCGCCGCGACCGCTGAAAATTAATCCCCCCTTAATCACGGTGATAATGGCGAGGCCCTGCGCGTCCTTCATCACCCTGGTCGGGATGCTGCGCTCGGAATCGCTGCCGCGAAGGCGGCGAAATTTCTCGAGGACCACGCTGGCCTGGTCAACCGTGCGCTGCGGATCGGCCGCCTGCGCCACCAACGGGATGAAGAGGATGACGAACGCGAGCGTCAGCGGGAAAAAACGGGGGAGACGGGTCATGCCTGCCACGGTAGCGGCGACCGCCGCCGATGCAACGGGACTGGGCCCGGGAAATGGGGCTTGCCAAATGAAGCTTGCTTTCAGCCCCAGGCGTGCGATAAATCAGGTTCTCAGTTCAGCGATCGAGTTAAGCAGACCTTGCGATTGGTAGATTGTCAGTTGGGGCCAAGCCACAGCGGCAGTTTGAAGTCGGTCAAGATCACCCTTCACACGACGGTGAACCCCAACCAGAAAGAAAAGACAATCAGCTAGTTAGAAAGTTAGCAACAATCGTATATGGGTAACAAACTCTACGTGGGGAACCTCTCCTTTAACACCACCGAGACCGACTTGATGGATCTGTTCGCACAGTCCGGCACGGTTTCGGAAGCCATGATCATGCAGGATCGTTTCACCGGTAAGTCGCGCGGTTTCGCGTTCGTGACCATGGGGTCTGACGCCGAAGCAGCCGACGCGGTGACCAAGTTCCATGGCAAAACCATCGACGGCCGTCCGCTCACCGTGAACGAAGCGCGTCCGAAAGAAGATCGCCCCCGCACTGGCGGCGGCGGTGGATTCGGCGGCGGCGGCTTCCGCGGGGATCGTGGTGGATCGCGCGAAGGCGGCTATCGCGGAGATCGCGGCGGTGGTGGTTATCGCGACCGGTAATTCCGTCCGCGTTTATCGCACACATTCAATCCGAACGCCCTGGCCTCAAACGCCGGGGCGTTTTGCTTTGGTGGGGTCGATGGAACGCAGCGAGTGATCGTCATTCCGCCCGAACTTCAACTTTCCCCGGACGCCATTTCCCGTAAGCTCGAACCGTGAGCAGCTCCTATCAGGTTTTCGCGCGCAAATACCGGCCCCAGACCTTCGAGGAGGTCATCGGGCAGGAGCGCGTCGTGCGCACCCTGCAGAACGCGATCACCACGAACCGCCTCGCGCAGGCCTATCTGTTTGTTGGACCCCGCGGCATCGGCAAGACGACCACCGCGCGCATCGTCGCCAAGGCGCTCAATTGCGAGCAGGGCCCCACGCCGACCCCGTGCGGGGTCTGTTCAGCGTGCCTGGAAATCACCAAGGGCAACAGCCTCGACGTGATCGAGATCGACGGCGCCAGCAACAACAAGGTCGAGCAGGTGCGCGAGCTCATCGAGAATTCCCGTTACGCACCGGCGAAGGCAAAGTTCAAAATCTACATGATCGACGAGGTGCACATGCTGACCCCGGGCGCTTTCAATGCGTTGTTGAAGACGCTCGAGGAGCCGCCCGCGCACGTGAAATTCATCTTCGCAACGACCGAGCCAGACAAGGTGCTGCCCACCATCCTCAGCCGCTGCCAGCGCTTCGACCTTCGGCGGATCCCGGCGCCGCTGATCGCCTCGCATCTGCAATTCATCGCGAAGGAGGAAAAACTGAACCTGTCCGACGAGGCCGCGTTTGCGGTTGCACGCGGCGCCCAGGGCGGTCTGAGGGATGCGGAGTCGATGCTCGACCAACTTGTCTCGTTCTGCGGCGAGAAAATCACGGCGGAAGACGTGCGGGGAGTCTTTGGCTTCACCGCGCCTGAGATGGTGGCAACGCTCGCCGACGCCATACTCCGGCAGGACACGCCGGCGACCCTCACCCAGCTGAACGCGGAAGTGGAGGCGGGACGCGATCTGATGCGCTTGCTCGGCGACCTGATTTCTCACTTTCGCAACGTGCTCGTGCATCAGGTGGACCCGGCCTCGCTGGAGGACGAGCACGAGGAACCGGCCCGCCGTGCGTTCGCCGAACAGTCCGGCCGCGTGAGCGCGACGCGTCTGCTCGAGCTCATCGATCTGTTCGCGACCGCCGAGACGCGCCTCAAATGGGCCCCCGATAAAAAGCTTCATTTCGAAATCGCGCTGATCAAGGCGGTGCAGTCGCTCGGCCAGGCGACGCTCGACGAAGTCATCGACACGCTCAGCGAGATCCGCGGCGGCGGGTCGGCGTCCATTCCCGCCACACCCGTGGCGCGGCCCGCGGTGGCCAAATCCGTCGCGCGCGTGGCTGAAGCGCCCCCCGCGCCGCGCCGCGCAAGCTCTGCGCCGGAATTGCCCGAGGCCCCGGCCAGCATTCCGCCCGCCGGCACGGCCGGCGAATTATGGCAGCGGGTGGTCGGCGACGTGCGCAGTAGCCGTCCGCTGATCAAGTCGTGGCTCGAATCCGGCCAGCCCGTCTCGCTCGAAGGCAACGTGCTCATCGTCGGTTTCCATCCGAAGCACCGCATCGTCATTGAGTCGCTCTCCGGCGCAAGTAACCGCCAGTTCCTCGAGGATTCGCTCGCGAGAAACGCGGGCCGTCCGATCCGTCTCAAGCTCGAGGTTCGTGACGATGTGCCGGAAACGACCACGCTCGCGCCCGCGGCGCCGGTGGCGACCGCCGCGGCGGTTGCGCCACAGCTAGAAAACCCACCGGCCGCCGAAGCAACGGACCCGCTCGAGCGTTTCCGCAACGATCCGCTCATCCGGCAGGCGCTCGATATCTTTGATGCAGAAATCGTCTCGTTTCATCCCGCGCCGGCGAAATGATCCAAACCCGCTGACCTCGAACCATGAATCCAAAACAATTACAGCAGATGCTCAAGCAGGCGCAGAAAGCGCAGGCGGACATGATGAAGGCCCAGGCCGATCTCGCGACGCAGAATTTCAGCGCGTCGGTCGGTGGCGGCAAGGTCATCGTCGAAGCCAACGGGGCCGGCGAAGTGGTCTCGATCAAGATCGCCAGGGAAGTGGTCGACCCCGAAGACCTCGAGATGCTCGAGGATCTGATTCTCAGCGGTGTAAACCAGGCCATCGCCACGGGCAAGAAAGCCGCCGAAATCGAAATGGCCCGCCTTACCCAGGGTCTCGGACTCGGCGGCATGGGGCTCTGATCATTCTGGAGGCACCGGCACCGGCTACCACGATCTCCGCGCCGACGTCTTGCCCAGCTCTCCGGCTCGCGTCGCGCCCCGCCTCACACGCGCATGACTTCCGTTTCCTTGTGCGTGAGGTGGTCGTCGATCGACTTGCTGAATTTGTCGGTCAACTTCTGCGCGTCGGCTTCGAAATCCGCGAGCTGATCCTCGGTCAACTTCCCGTCCTTCTTGAGCTTTTTTGCGGCATCGAGACCGTCGCGCCGGTGTCCGCGAAGCCGGACGCGGGTTTCCTCCGCCATCGCTTTGAGTGCCTTGACCAGATCCTTGCGGCGGTCCTCGGAAAGTTCCGGCATGGGCAGACGGATAATCTTGCCGTCCACCAATGGATTGATGCCGAGGCGCGACTCCTTCAGGGCCTTCTCAATCGCCTTCACGGTGGTTTGATCAAAGGGCTGGATGACGAGCAGGCGCGCTTCCGGCGTCGTGATCAACGCCAGTTGCTTGAGTTTCATCTGCGAGCCGTAGGCCTCGACGTCCATGTTCTCGACCAGCGCGGGCGACGCCTTGCCGGTCCGCACGGTGGAGAACTCGTGCATCATGTAATCCACGGCCTTTTCCATGCCTTCCTCCATCGCAAAAAGGGCTTCATCGATGTTCATAGGATTGAAGGGGTTTCGGGGCCGGGGGACGAACCGCGCGACGCGGGGAGGCTCGCACCAGATGCCTAGCACACAAGGTGGGAACATTCGAGCCCGCGCCGCGATTCACCGCCCTCACTCGTCCGTGACGAGCGTTCCGACCGCCTCGCCGAGGACCGCGCGGCGGATGTTGTCGGGCTGGCCCATGTCGAACACCACGATGGGCACGCGGTTATCCATGCACAGGCTGAACGCGGTGGAATCCATCACCTGCAATCGCTTCATCAGGCATTCCACGAAGGTAACCCGCTCGTATTTCTTTGCCTCCGGATGTGTGGTCGGATCGGCGTCGTAAATGCCGTCGACCTTTGTGGCCTTGAGGATGACCTGCGCGCCAATCTCGCTGGCCCGCAACGCCGCGGTCGTGTCGGTGGAAAAATACGGATTGCCCGTCCCCGCAACAAAGATAACGACACGGCCCTGCTCCAGGTGCGAGGTCGCGCGGCGCAGGATAAACGGCTCGGCCACGTTTTTCATCTCGATGGCCGTCTGCACGCGGGTCTCGACGCCGAGTTGCTCGAGGGTGCTTTGCAGGGCCAGCCCGTTGATCACCGTGGCGAGCATGCCCATGTAATCGGCGGTCGTGCGATCCATGCCGCGATGCGCCGCGGCCTGGCCGCGCCAGATGTTGCCGCCGCCAATGACGACGGCGAGTTCCACTCCGAGTTGTTGCACCGCCTGGATCTGCTTGGCGATCCCCTGCACAATTTGCGGGCTGATGCTGTCCTTGCTCCCGGATTCACGCAGCGCCTCGCCGCTGATCTTCAAGACGATGCGCCGATACTTGGCGCCGCTGGGCTCGGATGGGGAGGACATGCGCGCATCGTTATCGGCGGGAACGCCCCGCGAATCAAGCTCGAGGAGCCTGTTGAAATGCCCGCGTGGCCCGCGCGAGCTGCGCTTGGGCTGGCTGGCGGTGGCGCGAGAAGGGAGCGAGTTTCATTTACCCCGCGACCCAGGAGCAACGCCGGCAGACGGCCCAAACCCAAAAAATCGACCGCAAACGCGGAGCCATGCGGGCATCTCAGCAAGTTCCCAACACCGTGCCCGGTGCAATCGGCTGCCCGCGCAGAAATTCCCCGGCGCGCAGTCGCTTCCGCCCCTCCAGCTGCAACTCTCCCAGCCGCACCGCGCCCTCGGCGGCCGCCACCACCAGACCCTCGCCATCGGCCCGCAGCACGCAGCCCGGCAATCCCTCCCCCGCTTCCGCCGCAGCGGAAAACACCTTCAGCACGCGCATAGGCTCGCCGCCCCGGGCGGGCGAAAGGGTCGTGAAGGTGCCCGGCCACGGCTGGAATGCGCGCACCATCCGCTCCACTTCCGGCGCGCCGCGCGACCAGTCGAGGCGCCCGCTCTCCCGATTCAACTTCGGCGCAAGCGTGGCGGCCGCGGCATCCTGTGGCGTCCGCGGCGCCGCGCCCTTTTCCAGCAGTTTCAGGGCTTCGAGAATGCAATCTGGCGCCAGCCGCGCGAGGCGATCGTGCAGGGTGCCCCCGGTCTCGTCAGGGGCTATCGGGATCGCGCACTGCAGCAGGATGTCGCCGGTATCAAGGCCGGCATCCATGAACATGATCGTGTGACCCGTGCGCGCATCATCCGCCAGGATCGCTGCCTGAATCGGCGCGGCACCGCGCCAGCGCGGCAGGAGCGAGGCGTGAATGTTCAGGCAGGCCAGCCGCGGCAGTTCGAGCACGGCCGGCGGCAGGATCTGGCCGTAGGCAAACACCACGATCGCGTCCGCCTGCACGGCGCGCAGCGACTCGATCGCCTCCGGTCGACGCACACGCTCCGGCTGCAGGACGGTCAACCCCGCTTCCAGCGCGAGCGTCTTGATCGCCGCCACGTGCAGCTCGAGGCCGCGCCCGGCGGGTTGGTCCGGCTGCGTAACCACACCCACGACGTCATGGGCGCCGATCAAAGCGCGCAGCGTGGGCAGACCAATGTCACCGGATCCGAGGTAAAGAATTTTCACAGGAAAGGAAACGTCTCGCGAGAGAGAGAACCGCAGCTTCCCACAGATTCACGAAGATTCTTGGAACTCGAGGATCTATTCCGATGCAAGACGCCGCCGAAGATCTCGCACGGACCTCACGGAGGCACGAAGGGAAGGGGGTCGAGCGTCGAGCGTCGAAAGTCGAGGGTCAGACCAGACCTCTCCGCATGCGCGTGGGGTCTCAGGATCCATTGGCGTTAAACTTCTAGCCCTTAACCCAATAACCATTCGCTGCTAACCACTCGCCTTTCCCTACGCGACTTCGCATAGTCTTCTGGCTCTCGACCCTCGACTCCCAGCCTTGTTCCGCCTCCTCTACAATCTCGTCTTTCCGATCGCGCTGGTTGCGATGCTGCCGGCGTATCTCCTGCGGATG
>JANMQT010000015.1:0-43273 GCA_031370675.1 Verrucomicrobiota bacterium | reverse complement strand
CTACGATGCGAAGTCGAAGACCTGGCGGCTGGTCACGCCGCGGGTGGTGCAATTCGACGCGGCGGGTGACCTGATTGCCGAGCGATTCCCGCCGGAGGAATGGATCACAGGCTGGAGTGAGACCCCGGCGCGGATTGCCGCAGCGACGCTGCAGGCGCAATATCTCTCGGTGGACGAGCTGCGCGCCTACCTGGCGGACAATGCGGACGGCACGCCGGCGCAGCTCGCGCCGTTCCGGACGCATCTGTTCTATCGCTTTGCGCTGCCGTGCGCCGCTTTTCTCCTCGTGCTGGTGGCCGCACCGCTCAGCATGGGCTACGCGCGTCGCCGCGTGATCGCGGGCGTGGCCGGGGCCATCGTGATCTTTTTCACGCTGATCTTTCTCAGTAATTTCTTTCTCGCCCTCGGGCAGGGAAATCGCCTCTCGCCGTTTTGGGCGGCTTGGGCGCCCAGCCTGATGCTGCTCGCGGCCGGCCTGATTCTGTTGCGCCGGCGTTCCCTCAACCACGAGCGCATTCTCACTAGCGCGGCCGGCTTGCGGCATTTCCTCGGGTCTTGACCCGCGCGTTACACCGCCCGCACCGCCTCGGCGATCGCCGCGCCCATTTCGCGCGTGCCGATCGGCCGGCCGTCCCCCGCGCAAAGATCGGAGGTGCGCAGCCCCGCCGTAATGACGGTATCGACCGCGCGATCGATGGCGTCGGCGGCATCGGGTCGGCCGAAGCTGTGGCGCAGCATCAGGGCGACGGAGAGGATTTGGGCGATAGGATTTGCGATGCCGCGTCCAGCAATGTCCGGCGCGGTGCCACCACTTGGTTCGTACAAGCCAAACCGGCCGTGGCGACCCTCGGCCACGCCGAGACTGGCGCTGGCCAGCATGCCCAGCGACCCGGCGAGCATCGCCAGTTCGTCGCTCAGGATGTCGCCAAAAAGATTTTCCGCGAGCAGCACATCGAAATCGCGCGGGCGCCGGATGACCTGCATCGCGGCGTTGTCAACATAGAGGTGTTCCAACGTCACGTCGGGAAACTCCGTCGCAATGGCTATCACCGTTTTTCGCCAAAGAATGCTGTTCTCGAGGACATTCGCCTTGTCGACCGACGTGACTTTGCGTCGCCGTTCGCGGGCGGCGGCAAACGCCACGCGGGCGACGCGCTCAATTTCCGAGCGGCGATAAACCATCGTGTCGACCGCGATCGTGTCGCCATCTTCGTCGCGCGTGCCCTTGGGCTGGCCGAAGTAGAGTCCGCCGGTCAGCTCCCGCACGCAGAGAATGTCGAAACCGCCGGCTACGATGTCGGGTCGCAGGGGTGAAGCGTGGGCCAGGGCCGCGAGACACCGCGTTGGTCGCAGGTTAGCGAAAAGGCGGAAGTGCTGGCGCAGCGGGAGAAGCGCAGCGCGCTCGGGTTGCAGCTCCGGGCGAAGGGTTTCCCATTTCGGGCCACCCACGGAGCCAAAGAGAATGGCGTCGGCGGCCTCGCACCCGCGCAGCGTCTCTTCCGGCAGCGCGCGGCCGTCCTGATCAATCGCCACCCCGCCCACCCGGGCTGGATGCAAGTCGGGGATAAAACGGAATCGATCGGCGGCCACCTGCAGGACGCCGAGCGCCTCCGCCATCACCTCGGGTCCGATGCCGTCGCCGGCCAGCACGGCAATGCGGAACGATTCGCTCATTGATTTGGCGGCAACCTAGCGCGGTCCAGGGCGGATGGCGGCCAAAAAAGAAAGCCGGGAATGGTGCACATTCCCGGCTGAGTTGAAGGCGATTAGCCGTTAACGAGTGCGAATCACGGTGGTTTCGCGAAACTCCACCTGCTTGCCGTCACCCGTGTCGCATTGCTGGCCCGGCTTCGGATATTCGCTGAAGATTTGCCGGTTGGACGTTGGCACGAGCCGAATGGTTCCCTTGGCGTTGTTGCGCCAGCCGATCGGGTCGGCGAATTCGTTGTTGTTGCTGTTCTTCAAGCCGGTCACCTGGTCCTCCAGCCCGGTTCCGTAGGGCTGGGCGATGATGGTCGGCGTGATGAAGATGAGAAGATTGCGCTTCACGCGGGCATTGACGTGCTCCTGGAACAGGTAGCCGAGAATCGGGATGTCGCCGAGGATCGGGACCTTGGCGGCTTGCTTGCCGATTTCGTCCTGTAGCAGGCCACCGACCGCGAGCGTGCAACCGCTCTTGATGAGTACGTTGGACTCGAGCGAGCGGGTGTCGATAATTGGGCTCGACACCGATGCGCCGCCGAAGATGAAGTTCTGGTCCCCGACCTTGTTGCTGATTTCGGGCTTCACCGACATGGTGATGTAGTTGTCCTTATTGATGGTCGGTTTCACGATGAGCGTGTTGCCGAAGATCTTGTCTTCGAAGCCGCTGAATACCGCCGTGGCCGTCTGTTCGTTGAAATTCAGGCGGGGGACCGGCTGCTTGCGGACAATCTTGATCGTCGCTTCCAAATTGTTGGCGGTGACGATGCGCGGATTGGCCAGGAACTGGGCGTCCGTGTCCTCATTGAGAAGACGCAGGGTGACCGACATCTGCGGGATGCTCAGGATCGCGATTTGGCCGGCGAGCGCAGAGCCGAGGCTGCTCAGGGCGCCGCTGCGGGCGAAGGAATTTGTCTTCACCGAGCCATCGGGGTTGAAGGTCACGCCCCCGTCCAGGCCGGAACCGCCATACTTGAACGTCTGCGGGGCCGTCGAACTTCCGAACACGCCGCCCCAGTTGAGGCCGTAGCTTTGCTTCGGGTTGGCGTTCACCTCGACGAGGCGCGCTTCGATCATGACCTGCCGCGTGGGCTTGTCGATCTGGCGCAGGAAGGTGCGGATCTTGTCGATGTTCGACTTGAACTCGGAGAAGTAGATCGTGTTCGTGCGCTCATCGACCTGCGGCTTGATCCGGGCGCCAAGCTGACCCTCGAGCAGCGGCACCGACTTGATCGCGCTGGCGTAGCTGAACGTGTAGAAATCGCTGTCCGTCGGCTCGGCCGCCCTCTCGGAGGGATCCTTGACGTAATAGATGTTGTCGATCTGAGTGAAGTAGAGGCCTTTGGACGTGCAGATAATCCGGATGGCGTCGAGCGCCGTGACATCTTCGAGCCGGATGGTCACCGTACTGGGCGCGGCGAGGACCTTGTCGCTGATCACCAAATTGATCTTGGCCTGACGGGCGAGCAAACGCAGGACCGTGCCGAGTTCGGTGCCTTCAAATTCACGAGCGCGGGCGCCGGAGGCATTAAGCGTGGCGTCGCCCTGCGTCGCGCCGGGTGTTCCGGAAAGGGTCGGTGGCTCGATCGGGGCCGGCGCGGTGGGGCTGGATCCCGCGGCCGGGGCCGGAGCCGATGGATCGGCGAGCGGGGGCGGCGCAGGAGGATTCTGCGCGAGGCTGGGTGGAGGCAGGACTGGGGAGGGCGACAGGGCGGGTGGCGCCCCCGAACCGGACGGCTGTTGGCCGAACGCACTCAGGGCGACACACGTCACCGCGAGCGAAGTGAGAACATACAAAGAGGACTTCTTCATCGCAGATTAGGTTAAGGTACTGGGGACAGATCAACTGAGCAGAAAACACACCAGCGCCCGATTAATCCAGACAAATCGTCTGATGGCCACCTTTTTTTGCAGTGCTTCTGTCAATAGAGGCCTGGCGAATTTTCGCTTTTATGGGCGGAAGGGTCGGAGTTCAGGCGCTGAATTACTTCAAGAAACGCGCGCAACCGGCTCAGATCCGTGCGGCGCGGCTGGCCCAGGGTTTCTACACCGCTGGCGACGTCCACCCCGAATGGTCGCACTCTTCGCGCGGCATTACTGACATTTTCAGGCGTCAATCCGCCCGAGAGTATGATCCTTCGATCGGGGTGGTCGCGGACAAAATCGGCTGCCAGCAGCCAATCAATCGTCGTTCCCGTGCCCCCCGGCTCGCCGGCGCGATAGGCATCGAGCAGCAACGGGATTTCGCTGGGATAACGGAGCGCCGCAAGGAGCGAATTCCCGTCGCGGACGCGAATGGCTTTGATTAAGCGATGATCCGCCGCGGCGAGGCGCGCACAAAAATCCGGAGTTTCATCCCCATGCAGTTGCAGCGCGTCGATGCCCGGCGTTTCACAGGCGCTGACCGCATCGATGAAGTCCGGATCGACCATCACGGCGACGCGGGTAACGCCCGCGGGGAGGAGGGCGATCCAGGGCAGGGCCTCCGTGGGTGCCACGAAGCGCTTCGAGCCGGGCCAGAAATTAAAGCCTAGCGCGTCGGCCCCGGCGGCGATGGCGGCCCGGGCATCGGCGTCGTTGGTCAGGCCGCAAATCTTAACGCGGATACGATTCATGGATTCAGCGGCTGGAGACCCGCCCCCGAACATGCAATCTTGCTGGCGTGAATCCAGCACCGATCTACGGCGAGCTCGCCCGCGCCCTGCGTGAACGCCTCGCTGTGATTCGCGACACCGCCTGGCGGGACCGCGATCCAGCGGGTCAACTCGCCCGGCTGGAGGAAGTCTCCGAAACCATTATCCGGTTACAGGCCCAGCTGCCGCCGCCGGTCGATCCGACGCTCGCGCATTACCTGGAACGCTGCAGCTATGACAAGGCGCTCGCCTGGTTGGATGGCGGGGACGCCGGACAGTAGGTCAGCGGGTCGCCACCCAAACGGCGGCGCGCCTCAAGTCAGGAACCGAATCGTCGCGGGATAGTGGTAGAGCTCGCCTTTGCCCGCCTTGACGGCCCCGACAATGGTCAGGATCAACCCGGCGATGACGACGATGAAGATCAGCACAAAGCCGATGAGCACGAGCATCAGGATGCAGGAAATGATGGCGTAAATCGTCAGGGAAATCTGAAAATTCAGGGCTTCCTTGCCGTGGGCGTCGAGAGTCGGATTGCCTTCGCGCTTGATCAGCCAGATGACCAGCGGCCCGACCACGTGGCCAAACGGCACGCCGACAAAACCGCAGAGGGCGCTCAGATGGGTGAACATCGCCCAGGTGTTCGTGTCGTCCTTGGCGGGCTCGATAATGGGATCACTCATGGGTTGCTCCTGCGAAAATGTTTTGTCTTATCGCTGCGGATTCAAGACATCACCATGCCGCCGTCCACCGTCAAGGTCTGCCCGGTGATATAGCCCGCGTCCGGACCGGCGAGGAACGCGACGGCACCGGCGATCTCCGTCACCGTGCCGAAACGCGCCAGCGGGACCTGGCCGAGAACGGCGTTCTTGGTTTCGTCGGGCAGGACGGACGTCATTTCGGTCGAGATGAATCCCGGCGCGAGGGCATTCACCGTGATGCCGCGGCTCGCCAGCTCGCGCGCCATGGATTTGGTCAGGCCGAACAGTCCGGCCTTGCTGGCGGCGTAGTTCGCCTGCCCGGCGTTGCCGATCAGGCCGATGACCGAGCTGAGGTTGATGATGCGGCCGCTGCGTTGGCGGAGCATCTGCCGCTGAAAAGCCTGCATGCAATGAAAGGCGCCCTTGAGATTCGTGTCGAGCACCGTGTCCCAATCGTCGCCCGTCATGCGCATGCTGAGGCCATCGCGCGTGATGCCGGCGTTGTTCACCAACACGTCGCATCGCTCGAAATCCTTGAGGATCTGCGCGACTGCGGTTTGGACGCTGGCGAGGTCCGCCACGTCTGCGGCGTACGCCTTCGCCGCTTCCGGATGCGCCGCGTTAATCTCGCCGGCGGTGCGCTCCGCGTTGGCGGCGGTCCGGCTGACGCAGGCGACTTTGGCGCCTTCCTGCGCCAGGCGGACGGCAATGGCGTGGCCGATGCCGCGGCCGGCTCCGGTGACGACGGCGACTTGGTCTTTCAGGGTCATGAGGAAAATCAGTTCAGCAAAGCCGTGCGCGCGGTGGAAGGAGAATCGACTATCCGAACGCGTCGAGAAACGCGACCTCGAGCGCTAGCGATTCCTGGATGTTGCGCCCGAGCCATTCGTGCAATTCCTCCAGCCGCGTCAGGCGGCGCAGAATTTCGGGCGTGGACAGGCGCGCCGCGATGGCCGCCTGGGCGGCGGACTCCCCCGTCGCCACGCCGAGCGACGCGTGCAACACCGTCTGCCACCAGCGGGCCAGGGCCGCGACGAGTCGTTCTCGCTCGGCGAGGTACCGCGCGTCGCCACGGACCTTGTGATGGGCCTCGCGTTCGTCGAGCCAGTCGCCGTAATCCCGGCGCTCGTACTTGTCCTCCTCCGCTTCGAATTCCGATTCCTCCTCGGCCCGGATTTCATCCTTCGCCGCGCTGAGTACCAGCTGAAATTCCCGCAGAATTCGGTACGCGCCCGAGATGCGCGTCGCGGGCGTGGGCTCGGCGCCGGCCAGGTCGTCGAGCAACCGCACGACGGCCTGCTCGCGTGGCGTGCCGTCACCAGTATTGGACGACTGCTTTAGCTCCACGCGAATGCAGCGCGAGAGAATCGTCTCGTACAAATTTTCGGGCCGACCGCTGACCAGCAACAGGAGCGAATTGCCCGGTGGCTCCTCGAGGGTCTTCAAAAACGCATGCGTGGCGTTTGGATAAAGCCGGTCCGCATCGAAGAGGATGCCAATCTTTATGCCTCCCAGACGCGTGGGTCGCAGAGCGAGGGCATTCGAAAGCTCGCGCACGGCGTCAATTCCAATGATCCGCGATTTCGAGACCGGTTCGACGACCCACACGTCGGGATCGGTCGGCATGGAATCATCGTCCGTGCAAAAGCCCAGCGCCAGTCGGGTCAGTTGCGCGGTGAGCCGGCGGCGCGATGGGTCGTCGCCCCCCGCGATGAGGTAGGCGTGGGCCAGGCGATTCGCGGCGTGCGCGCGGCGCAGGGAATCAAGCGCGATTTCCGGGGAGAAGGCCATGCAGGCGGGGGCTGATAATATTCCAGACGGACAGGGCGACGTCTTCCTTGGCGAGACTGGCGTCCAGGATAACAAAACGATCGGGCTCCTGCTCCGCCAGGGCCAGATATCCGGCGCGCACGCGTTCGTAGAATTCCGGCGGCTCGCTTTCCATCCGATCCGCCGGCTGTCCGACCGGCCGCGGCCGCCGCAGGAGTCGCGCCCGGGCGACCTCCGGCAAGAGGTCGAACAACAAAGTCACATCGGGCACGGTGGCGCCAACCGCGAAGGTGTTGATCGCGCGCACGGCCTCGACATTGAGCCCGCGCGCCACGCCCTGATACACTGCTGACGAATCGAGAAAGCGGTCGCAGAGCACAATTTTCCCCTCGGCCCGCGCCGGGGCGATGACCTCGCGCACGAGTTGGGCGCGGCTCGCGGCGAAGAGCAGTAACTCCGATTCCGCGGTGAGCTGATGACCCTCGCGGGAAAACTGCAGCAGGCGCCGGATCTCCTCCCCGATGGGGGTGCCGCCGGGCTCGCGGGCGGTAACTACCGGCGCGCCGGTTTCCCGCAGGCGCTCGGCGAGCAGGGTGAACTGCGTGCTCTTGCCGCAGCCTTCCGATCCTTCGAAGCTGATGAAAAGTCCGGGCACGATGGGCAGGGTTGATGAGGGCGACCGGATGGCCGATAAACGCGGTCGATCCCAACGCTCGCATCGCTAGCTTGGACCGATCAACAATCAACCTGCAACGCGCGATTTTTCTCCCCATGGCCAAGGCATCCCCGTCCCCTGCGCGATTCTGGCTCGTGAAGTCGGAGCCTGAATCCTACAGCTGGTCGCAGTTTGTGGCCGAGGGGAAGTCAGCGTGGACGGGAGTGCGAAGTTTTGCGGCGAGGCTGCATCTTCGGGCGATGAAAAAAGGCGACCGCGTCTTTTTCTACCACAGCAACGTCGGGAAAGAGATAGTGGGCATCGCCGAGGTCACCAAAGAGGCCTATTCGGATTCCACCGCCGAGGCGGGCGACTGGAGCGCGGTGGATTTGAAGGCGTCGAAACCATTGCGAAGGCCGGTCTCGCTCACCGCGATGAAGACGGACCCAGTGTTGAAAAATATCGAACTCATCCGGCAGTCGAGGCTTTCTGTTCTGCCGGTCACGGCCGCCGAGGCCGCGAGGATTTTGAAGTTGGGGAGCTGAGGCCCGCCTTGGCGGGAAACTCGAAACTCGAAAACCGAAGGAAGATCGAAAGACCTAGAGACTGAAACTACAAAAGCGAGTTTTTGATACTTTCCGCTAGTTGGAATTTCCAACTTTCTTCGAGTTTCGAGTTTCGAAGT
Organism: Verrucomicrobiota bacterium; assembly: GCA_031370675.1. GTDB lineage: Bacteria > Verrucomicrobiota > Verrucomicrobiia > Chthoniobacterales > SZAS-18 > SZAS-18. Next base: position 35,131 of record JANMQT010000015.1, on the reverse strand, counting down.
TCGAGTTTGCGGGGTCACTCAGTGAGGATCTTGTGGACGCGCTTCATGACGTCGTCGGTGAGTTTCACCACGGCCGCCAGCGCCTTGAAATTCTCGGTCACCTGCGCGGCGCGCGAGGCTCCGGTGATGACGGTGCTGACGTGCGGATTCTTGAGGCACCAGGCGAGCGCGAAGGCAGGCAGCGTGACGCCCACCTCGGCCGCGAGTTTCCCCAGTTTCTCCACCTTTGCCGCCCGGCCTTGCTGGAGCGATTTCTCCAGGTTCTTGCGCAGCCATTCGTAGCTGGGCATGTCCAGGCGGGAGCCCTTGGGCACGCCGGCATTGTATTTGCCGGTCAGCAAGCCGCTGGCGAGCGGCGACCAGATCGTCGTGCCGAGGCCGATGGATTCATAGAGCGGCGCGTAGTCCACCTCCACCTTCTGGCGCTCGAACATGTTGTATTGCGGCTGCTCCATCTGCGGCGGCGCCACGCGCCAGTCGCGGGCGACGCGTGCGGCCTCGGCGATGTCCTTGCCCTCCCATTCGCTCGTGCCCCAGTAGAGCACCTTGCCCTGGCGGATGAGGTCGCCCATCGCGAGGACGGTCTCTTCGATCGGCGTGTTGGGATCGGGGCGATGACAAAAATAAAGATCAAGATAGTCGACCTGCAGCCGGCGCAGCGCCGCGTGGCAGGCTTCGATGACGTGCTTGCGGCTGAGGCCCTCCTCGTTCGGCGTGTCGCCGCCCCAGAACACCTTGCTTGAGAGGATGAACGTTTCGCGCTTCCAAGCCGTGCGCTTGAGAATGCGACCCATGACCTCCTCGGCTTTGCCGTTCGCATAGGCCTCGGCGTTATCGAAAAAATTTCCGCCGGCGTCGTAGGCGGCAACCATGCAGGCCTCCGCCTCCTCCTCGGTCATCTGCTGCGCGAACGTGACCCATGCGCCGAACGAAAGTGCGCTGATCTTCAAGCCGGATTTTCCAAGGCGTCGATATTCCATGGAGAAAGATTTGCCACAGAGGCACCGAGAACACAGAGTTTTTCTTGAAATTTTTCTCGGTGCCCTCGGTGTCTCTGTGGCGAACCCTCACCCGGGCGCGCGCAGGCGGTAGCCCACGCCGGATTCGGTGACGATGAGCTTGGGCGGGCCTTCCCCGGGCTCGATTTTCCGCCGCAGGTGCGCGACGTAAACGCGGAGGTACTGCCGGTGCTCCTCCGCACGCGGTCCCCACACCTCGCGCAAAATCTGGCGATGCGTGAGGACGCGTCCCGCGTGCTTGATGAACAGCGCGAGCAGCGCGTACTCGGTCGCCGTCAGTTTGATCTCCTTTCCGTCCACCCGCGCGAGCCGCGCCGCGAGATCCACCTGCAGCGGGCCGGACCGGAAAAGCGCCGACGGCGTCGTCTGCGCGGGGGTGCTGGCGTGCCGCAACATCACGCGCAAGCGCGCCAGCAATTCCGCGCTGGCAAACGGTTTGGTCACATAGTCGTCTGCCCCGGCGTCGAGCGCTGCGACCTTCTGCTCCTCGGCATCGCGCACGGACAGGATCAGCACTGGCACCGGCGTCCATGCGCGCAGCCGGCGCAGAACTTCGATTCCGTCCAGGTCGGGCAGTCCAAGATCCAGGAGCACGACCTCGGGCGGCTTCTGCGCCGCGGCCGCCAGCCCCGCTTCACCGGTCGGCGCCTCGGCCACGCGATAGCCATCCGCCTCGAGCAACGTGCGCAGCAAACGCCGGATCTGCGGCTCGTCGTCGATGACGAGGGCCAGAGGCGCGACGGCGGCGGACATGACCACAGTTAAGCGGCGCGGGGCGGCCGCGCCAAGTCCCCCGCTTCTCACGGCGCCGCGTCGGGGTTCGCCGGAGGCATGGTCACCGCCGGCAACGCCATTTCGAAGATGGCGCCACCGCCCTCCGCGTTGCGCGCGGAAACCTTGCCCCCATGCGCTGCGGCGAGGCGCTTCACAATCGACAGGCCAAGCCCGAGACCGCCGGCCGCGACCCCAGGGCCGCGATGAAACTTCTCGAAGAGTTTCTGCCCCTCGCCGGGGGCGAAACCCGGACCGAAGTCGCGAACCTGCAGGACGAGGTCGCCCTCCCGGAGCGCCGCCCGGACCTCGACCGGACCGCGCTCGGCCCCATGCGACCCGGCGTTCAGGATCAGGTTCAACAAAGCGGTTTCGATCAGGGCGTAGTCCATTTTACACGGCGGGAGGTTGCGCGCGATCTCGAGCGTCAGCGGGTTTCCACTCATTTGCTCGCGCGCCATCGAGGCCGTCGACTCCACCAGTTCCTGCACGTCGCAGAATTCGAGGCTGGGCTTGAGATGGCCGGATTCGAGGCGCGAGATGTCCAGGAGATTGTTGACCGTGCGATCGAGCCGCCGCGCGGCGGTGCGGACTTCGCCCAAAAACGCCGTCTTCGTTTCGTCGTTCCGCGCCACCAGCGGTGACAACAGATGTTCCGTGGCGGTGGTGATGACGGCAAGCGGCGTCTTCAATTCGTGCGAGACGCTGTCGAACAGCGCCCGCTGCAGTTTTTCCGATGCCTCGGCCATCTCGGCCAGGCGGGCGGTGCGCAGCAGCGTCTCCCGCTCGATGACGGCCGCGACCTGCGTGGCGCAAGTTTCGAGTAGCTCACGCTCGGTGAGCAGGAGCGCGCGCGCCTCGCGCAGGCGCAGGCCCATGACGCCGACGACGCCGCGCGCCGTGCGCAACGGGAGATACAGCGCCGCGCTTTCCGGCAGGGTGTCGGTCGACCGGCCGGCGGCCCGGCCATGGTCGAACGACCATCGCGCCACGCCGAGCTCCTTGTCGGAGACCACTCCAGGGTCGCTGGCGGGATGCGGGGCCGGGGGAAATTCATGCCCGTCGCCGGCGGGGAAGAACGACACTGCCGCGCGAAAGAGCCCGCCGATCTGCTCGGCGGCGGCGCGCAACGCCACCTCGAGGTTCGCCGAGGCGGAAAGCTCCCGCGTCAGGCGGTACAAGACGACGGCGCGTTCCTCACGCCGGCGCTCCGCCCGTTCGCGCGAGCGGAGGCGGGACGTGAGATCGCCGAGGACGAGGGCGATGACAAAATACATGCCGAGCATCATCGCGTCCGCAACCTCGCTGATATACAGCGTGAAGCGTGGCGGCAGGAACAGGAAGTCCCACAACAACGCGCTGAGCGTCGCGACGACTAGCACCGGTCCGCGTCCGACCAGCAGCGCGGACACCGCCACCGCAAACAGGTAAATCATCGAGATGGCGCGGAAACCAACGAGATCCTGCAACGGCCAGCACAGCGCCGTCACGATCGCCACAATGGTCAGCGCGATGGCGTACGGCCGGAAGCTGAACGGTCGCCGTTCATCGGCCTCGGCGGCGGCCGGCGAGTGGGAATCATCGCGCTCGGCCCGGACGACGGAGACATCGATCTCGCCGCTCTGGCGGATGAGGCGGTCCACGAGATGGTTGCCACCCAGGCGCTGGAGGAACGAGAATTTCAGCGGTTTGCCGACGATGATTTGTGTCACGGCGTTGCGCCGCGCCGTGCGCAAAATGGCCTCCGAAAAATCATCACCGACCGTGGCAATCACCTCCGCGCCCAGCCGCCGGGCCAAGTCAAGGTGCGCCGCGAGACGCAACTTGTCGGGCTCCGAGAGCGGCTTGCTCGATTCCACATGGAGCGCGATCCACGGCGCGTCCATGGTCGACGCCATGCGCCGCGCGTAGCGAATCAAACGCTCGGAGGAAGGCGCGGGGCCGACGGCGACCAGCAGGTGCTCGCTCGTTCGCCACGGGGCCGAGATGTTCTCCGCGGCCATCACCTCGCGTACATCGCGCTTCACGCGTTCGGCCGTCGAACGCAGTGCCATCTCCCGCAACGCGGTGAGATTGCTCTCGCGGAAAAAATTCTCGGTGGCAGCCCGGGCCCGGTCACCGCCGTAGACCTTGCCCTCGTCGAGGCGCTTGCGAAGTTGCTCCGGGGTGAGATCGATGAGTTCCACCTCGTCGGCGGCGTCGAGCAGGGAATCGGGCACGGTTTCCTGCACGGTTACGCCCGTGATTTCGCGCACGGCGTCCGCGCGGCTTTCGAGGTGCTGGATGTTGACCGTCGTGAAGACGTCGATGCCGGCGTCGAGCAATTCCATCACGTCGTGATAACGCTTCGGGTGACGGCTGCCCGGCGCGTTGGTGTGGGCGAGCTCATCCAGCAGGATTAGCTTTGGCCGCCGCGCGAGCGCCGCGTCGAGATCGAACTCCTCCAGCGCGGTGGTGCGGTGGGTCACGTTTCGCCGCGGCACAAAGGGCAGGCCGGAAAGGAGCGCTGCGGTCTCGATCCGACCGTGCGTCTCGACCAGACCCACCACGACATCGCTGCCGCCGTCGAACTTCCCCTGCGCGGCCAGCAGCATAGCGTACGTCTTGCCGACCCCCGGCGCCATGCCGAGGAAGATTTTGAGGTTGCCGCGCCCCGCAGCGTGCTCGTCGCGCTTGAGCTGCGCGAGGAGTTCATCAGGATTGGGGCGCTCGTTCATCGACTTACGGTCACGTGCTGATCTTACACGGAGTGCGCCCCGTCGCGCACTCGTCAAAAGCGATAGGCAAATCCGGTGAAGACATTGAGGTCGTCGGCTGACCGCGTCAGGCCGAAGAAGGCATTCACATCGACGGAGAAGTTTGGCGTGATCTGGTAGATCAGGCCGACGTCTGCCGTGCCCACCCAGGGAAGGCGGCGCAGCGAGTTGACAGCATTGTAGAATTCCACGTAGCCGAAAAGATTTCCCACGATGGCCCGCGAAACACCAATCGGATTGCTCCACACGACGTTCCGGCCGCTGTGGCCTTCGATTTTGGGCAGATCGATGCGCGTTTGGCCGAAGAGCGAGAAGCCGCCCGGCAGATTGTAGTTGAAAGGCAGGCCGACGCCGGCATCAAAAAGCTTGTTGCCAAGATGGGCCGTGTTCGTCGGCAGCTTGACGGAGGCGACAAGGCCGAGGGCGAATGCGCCGCCGTCGTTGCCGAGAAAATTGAATTTGAGGCGCAGCGTGGTGTCGCCAAAGCCGCTGATCGTCCGTTTGGTGCCGAAATCCCGGCCGCTTGACCGCACCTCGACGTAACCCTGTGGGAAGACTTCGAAATCGAGCCAGTTGGTCAGCCCGATCTTGAAGTTGGTCTGGCCGATGAGCAGCGTCTGCACCCTGATTGCCGCGCGATCGGGGTTGTGCCGATCCACCGTGTAGTTGACGGCATCGGTCTCGATCTGGAAGGCGCCCGCGTCCATCGTGAACGGGCTGTCCGACTTGCTGGGCCGGTCCGCGTTGAACGCGCGGTACAGCTTGACCGGCGTCGGGTTGAAAATGGTGTAGGACGATTTGTCGGGTGGCGGCGCCGGAGACGGCGTGGCCGCCGCGTCATCCGCGGTGGCCGGCCGCGCGCAGCCGAGCGCGGAAATCAGCGCGAACAGGGCGATCGTCTTCTTCATGGTTGGAATGGGGCAGATGCTTGAGAGAACGCGGTCCATTCTTTCGCGTCGAGCGCGAGATTCAGCTTGAGCACGTTAACCCGTGGATCTCCGAGGAAGCCAAATTGCGGCGGCTCAATCATCGCTTCCACCAAATCGATGAGCTCATGCAATTGCGCGCCGTCGAAACCGCGCGCCTTCGCCACCGAACCAATCTGGATCCGCGCCGCCTCCGGTGAAATGTGCGGGTCCAGGCCGCTGCCGGATGTCGTCAGGAGATCCGAGGGCAGACCGACTCCGACGCGGGGACTGAAACGTTCGGTCAGGTCCTTGGCGCGCTCGTCGACGGACTTCCGCAGCGCCTCGCTGGTCGGGCCGGCGTTGCTCGCGGCGCTCGGGACCGTGGCGTACGGCGTGTCGCCCGCCGACGGACGCGCCTGGAAATATTTCGCCTCGGCGAATTTCTGCGCGAGCAGCTCGGAGCCGACTGGTTTGCCGCCGACAGAGACAACGCTGCCGAGCGCTTTTTCCGCAAAGAGGCCCTGGCCGATGGCGGTGACGGCGACGGGATAAATCACGCCGGTAAGGATGGAGAACCAGACCAGGAGTCGGAGAGCAACGGTGAACATGAGAGTGGGATTTGGGGTGGCGTAGCGGGCGGGCGGCCGCCTCAGACGAGGTGCAGCGTGACGATGAAGAGATCGATGAGCTTGATGCCCGGGAACGGGGCGATGATGCCGCCGAGGCCGTAGATGAGCAGGTTGCGCCGGAGCACGGCGGAGGCGCCCATCGGGCGATAGGTCACGCCGCGGAGCGCGAGCGGAATGAGCGCGACGATGATCAAGGCATTGAAGATGACGGCGCTGAGGATCGCACTCTCCGGCGAATGCAGGCGCATGAGATTGAGCGCGGCCATCGGTCCGCTGACGGTGCCGGCCACGGCGTATAGCGCGCCGAACATCGCCGGCAGAATCGCAAAATATTTCGCCACGTCGTTCGCGATGCTGAAGGTGGTCAGCGCTCCGCGCGTCATCAGGAGCTGTTTTCCAATTTCGACAATTTCAATCAACTTGGTGGGATTGCTGTCGAGGTCGACCATGTTGCCGGCCTCCCGCGCCGCCTGCGTGCCGGTGTTCATGGCCACGCCGACATCCGCCTGCGCCAGCGCGGGCGCGTCGTTCGTGCCGTCGCCGGTCATGGCAACCAGATGGCCCGCGGCCTGTTCGCGGCGGATGCGCGCGAGCTTGTCCTCCGGCGTGGCCTGCGCCATGAAGTCATCCACGCCCGCCTCGGCCGCGATGGCGGCGGCGGTCATCGGATTGTCACCGGTGATCATGACCGTGCGAATGCCCATCTGGCGGAGCTGCGCGAAGCGTTCGCGGATGCCGCCCTTGACGACGTCCTTGAGGTAGATCAAGCCGAGAACCCTGGATCCGTCGGCCACCGCAAGCGGGGTGCCGCCGGATTTCGCGATTTCGTCGACGCGTCGATTTACGGCATCGGGAAAACGGCCGCCCTGCTTTTCGACAAACTGGCGCACGCTATCGGCCGCGCCTTTGCGGATCTGCCGCGGCCGGCCGCCGGCCTCCGAGATGTCGAGCCCGCTCATCCGCGTCTGTGCCGTAAAGGGAACGAAGGTGGCGCCCAGCGGAGCGACGTCGCGCCCGCGCAGCGCAAACTGTTCCTTGGCAAGAACCACGATGCTCCGTCCCTCCGGCGTTTCGTCCGCGAGCGAGGACAATTGCGCGGCGTCCGCCAGCTCCTGCTCGGTCACGCCGGGGGCGGGCGAGAACGCGGCGGCCATGCGATTGCCGAGCGTGATCGTGCCGGTCTTGTCGAGCAGCAGGACGTCGATGTCGCCGGCGGCCTCAACCGCGCGACCGGAAGTTGCCAGTACATTGCGCCGGATCAGGCGATCGATCCCGCTGATGCCGATGGCGCTGAGCAGTCCACCGATGGTGGTGGGGATCAGGCAGACGAGCAGCGAGATGAGCACGGGAAGCGAAGTGTTGATCGCCTCGCCACCACTTGCCTTCGCGCTGTAATGCGCAAAGAACGGCAGGGTCGCGACGACGAGCAGGAAGATGACGGTCAGGCTCACCAGCAGGATGCCGAGCGCGATTTCGTTCGGGGTGCGCTGGCGCTTGGCGCCTTCGACCATCGCGATCATGCGATCGAGAAAGGTGTTGCCCGGCTCGCTCGTGATCCGGATGACGATGCGGTCGCTCAGCACGCGCGTGCCGCCCGTGACCGCGCTGCGATCGCCGCCGCTCTCGCGAATGACGGGTGCGGACTCACCGGTGATGGCGGATTCGTCGACGCTGGCGATGCCCTCGATGACTTCACCGTCGGAGGGAATCGGATCTCCGGCCTCGCACACCACGAGGTCGCCCTTGCGCAGCTCGCCGGCGCCCACCTTTTCCTCGAGTCCTTGATGGTTGAGCCGGCGCGCCTCGGTCCGGGTTCGCGCCTTGCGCAGCGAATCCGCCTGCGCCTTGCCACGGCCCTCGGCCACCGCCTCGGCGAAATTCGCGAAGAGCGCCGTGAACCATAGCCACAGCGTAATTTGAACGTTGAAGAACGTGCAGGATTGCGCGGTGACGATCGTGGTGACGACGGCGCCGAGGAAGACGACAAACATCACCGGGTTCTTGATCTGCTCGCGCGGATCGAACTTGCGGAACGCGTCGACGGCGGCGCGGCGGAGCAGGGCGGAATCAAAGGTGGAAGCTTTCATTTTTCGGGTGGCCACGAAGGCGCGAAGGATGCGAAGTTTTTTTGGGAATCGGGCTCAGAACCCGCGGCCGCCCTGCATGAGGAAATGCTCGACGATGGGACCGAGGCAGAGCACGGGGAAGTGATTGAGGGCGCCGACGATGATCACGACGCCGATCAGGAGCGTGATGAAGAGCCAGCCCGTGGTCGGAAATGTGCCGGGCGAGGCCGGTGCGATTTTCTTGCCCACGAGACTGCCGGCGATCGCGAGGACGGGGATGATGACCACGAAGCGTCCAACCAACATCGCGATGGCGAGGGCGAAATTGTAGAAGTTGCTTGTGACGGTGAGTCCACCGAACGCGCTGCCGTTGTTGTTCGCGGCCGACGACCACGCGTAGAGAATTTCGCTGAGGCCGTGCGCGCCCTGGTTGCCGAGACCGGCCAGGCCGGCTTCCGTTACGGCGGAGATCGCCGCGCCGATCAGCAACACGGCCGAGGGCGCGAGCACGGCGATGGCGGCCCAGACGATCTCGGTCTGCTCGATTTTCTTGCCGAGATATTCCGGGGTTCGACCCACCATCAATCCCGCGATGAAGACCGTGAGGATGACGTAGAGCAGCATGCCGTAGAGGCCCGCGCCGACCCCGCCGAAGACAATCTCGCCCAGCATCAAATTAAAGAGCGCGATGCCACCGGCGAGCGGCGTGAGGCTGTCATGCATCGCGTTCACGGATCCGTTTGAGGCGTCGGTCGTGGCGGTGGACCAGAGCACGCTGTTCATCACGCCGAAGCGCACTTCCTTGCCTTCCAGGTTTGCGGCGAGGGCGGGGACGGATGGGTTCGGCTGGGCTTCCGCCCACCAGGAAACTGCGAAGCCCGCCACAAAAAGCAGCATCATCGCCGCAAAGATCACCCATCCCTGGCGCAAACTGCCGATCATTCGGCCGTAGGTGTAGGTGAGCGTGGCCGGGATGAGCAGGATGGCGAGGCACTCCAGGAAATTGGAGAACGGGGTCGGGTTCTCGAACGGGTGCGCACTGTTCGCGCCGAAGAAACCGCCGCCATTCGTGCCGAGCTGCTTGATCGCAATCTGTGAAGCCGCGGGCCCTAAGGGAATCACCTGCCCGGTGCCTTCGAGCGTGGTGGCATTTACATACGGCGCAAACGTCTGCACCACGCCCTGCCCGATCAGCACAATGGCGAAAACGAACGACAGCGGCAGCAGCACGTAGAGCGTGGCCCGCGTGAGATCGACCCAGAAATTGCCGAGCGTCGCGGCGGTCTTGCGTCCGAGTCCGCGGATCAGCGCGATGAGCACCGCGATGCCGGTGGCGGCGCTGAGAAAATTCTGCACGCCGAGGGCGAGCATTTGCGTGACGTAACTGAGTGTCGCTTCACCGGAATACGCCTGCCAGTTCGTGTTCGTCATGAAGCTGACGGCGGTGTTGAACGCGAGCGGGAACGGCACGTTCGGTTGCGCCGCGGGATTCAGCGGGAGCGACGCCTGGAACATCTGGATCAGCAAGGTCGCGAGAAAGCCGAGCAAGTTGAAGACGACGACCGCGCCGGCGTACTGTTTCCAATTCATCTCGACGGCCGCGTTCACGCCGCCGATGCGATAGGTCAGCCGCTCCAGCCAGCCGAGCGGCGCGGAGAGGAAGTGGCGGCGGCCCTCGAAGACCGAGGCCATGAAGCCGCCGAGCAGCGGGGTCAGCGCCGTGAGGATGAGCAGATAAAGGCCAGCCTGGAGAAAATCGCGTCCATTCATTGGACGCCAACCCTGCGTCCCGGCCGCCGCCGCCGGTAATTAAAACCAGGCCCCGCGACGTTAAGAAAATATAAAAGGATCTGCCACCGAGGCACAGAGGGCGCAGAGTTTTTTGAGGATTTTTCTCTGTGCACTCTGTGCCTCTGTGGCCAATCCCTCAGATCTCAACTTCCACACCCGGGGCGGGGATGATGATTTCGCTCCCGGGCAGATCCGCCCGCAGTGTGCGTTCAAACCAATCCAACGCCGGGCGATCGCCGTGCACCAGGCAGACCTTCTTGGGCGCCACCCGGCGGACGTAGTCACAAATGCTCTCCCGATGGGCGTGTGCGCTGAAATCGAATTTCTCCACGCGACAGCGCAGTTCTGCGGGTGGCGTCATGTCGCCCAGGTTCACCATTTCGCCGCATTGCGCGGCCTTGAGGTGGCCCCCGGGCGAGGCGGGATCCGCGTAGCCGACGAAGAAAATCGCGTGGCGCTCATTCGTCATCATCTTGCGCGCGAAGGTGTGAGACAGCGTGCCCTCGGTCATCATGCCGCTCGAGAGCGCGTAAATGCAGCCAGGTCGAATGGGCGTGTTTTCCGCGTCGTTGCCCATGAGGCGCTGCGGGTCGAGGCGCCCCATCAAATCGGAATTCCGGCGATGAAACTCTCCGTTGCCGGCGAAGCTGTCGTGAATCTCCGTCATGCGCGTGCTGAGCCCGCCGATGAAGAGCGGCGTATCGGCCGGTACGAGTCCCTGCTCGAAAAACCGCAGCAGCATCCCGAGCACTTCCTGCGTCTTGCCGAGGGCGAACACGGGCACGAGCACGGATCCCCCCGCCTCGATCGATTCGCGCAGTTGCCGCGCAAATCGTTGTTCCTCGTCCGCGCGGGAAAATGTCGGGGGCCGTTCATAGTCGCCGCGCGTGGTCTCGATGATCAACGCGTCCAGCGGACCCTCTGGCAGATTCGCCCCGCGTGTCACGGTCTGGTCCTCGAAATTGATGTCGCCCGTGTAAAGCACGCGGCGCGTACCCTCGCGAAGCAGCACCCCGACCGAACCGAGGATGTGGCCGGCGTGGCAGAATTCGAAACTCACGTCCGCTTCCTCGGGTGACGGCAATCGTTCGCCTTCCACCGACCAATACTGCCCCAGGGAAACCTGCTGCCAGAGCCGGGCGGCGAGATCGGCCTCGCGGTGCGAGAAGAGCGGCATGGGCGACGCGCCGCCGGCCTCGTAGCGCCGGTTCATCACGTTCACGGAATTATGCAGCAGCACGTCGTTCATGCGGGCCGTGGGCGGCGACATAAAAACGCGCGTGGCCGGGTGCCGCCGGCGGAGCACCGGCAGGGTGCCCGCGTGGTCGAGATGCGAATGCGTGACAATCGCCGCGTCGAGCTGCTCGGGCAGCAGCGAGAGCAGCGGCGTGGCGTCGTCACCCTCGTAGCGCGGGTGCATGCCGCAGTCGAGCAGCAGCGATTTGCCGCCGGCGTGAACCAGGTAGCTGTTCGCGCCGATTTCCGGGGCGCGGGTCAGGTTGATGAATCGCATGAAGAGGCGGGCGCCGCGAAGCAGAGCACATATCTCGCGGGCGCGCGCCCGAAAAGCGAGCAGGAACGCGATCCGCGCGCGTCGGCCCCCGCGATTCCTACTCCGTGCCGAGAATCGGTTCGGCCGGAAATTGTTGCAGCAGCGACGCCGGTTCGGCCTTCACGTCCTGCAACACGCGGTCGTAGTAAATGCGCACGATGAAGCCCGCGAAGATACGCGAAGCGGTCGGCGCCGGCGTGGGTTCCGGTGCTGCTTTTCTTCCGCGGCTGCCCTGCACCGGCGCCACCGGCTTCGGCCGGAAATACGTGGCCTCCAGCGTCTGCGGCGTGGTCTCGTCCCACTGCGCGGGATTGGTCAGCCACTGGAACGCCGTCTCCGCGTTCGTCAGCGCATTCTGCTTGCCGTCGATCGAGTCGTAGAAAAACGCCTGGATACTGACCTTGTTCGCGTCGACAAATTTTCCCGGGCGGTTCTTGACCGTGATTTTCAACCCGAGCTTCTTGTCGGCGGTCGGATCCGGCTCCTCACGAAGCGCGACTTCCACGATGCCGAGCCGCGTGTCGCGCGCGGCGTCGCCGGCGGCGTCGGACTCCTTGGCGCCGCGGGGCGCGGCGGTGGAAACGGCCATGCCGGTGCGCAGGCGCATTTCCGCGAGATAAAACGCGGGACCGGCGGCGTTGCCGAGCTCGTAGATGCGCTGCCACTGCTCGATCGCCTGGTCCGGATTCTGCGTCTGCTCATACAGCACCGCCATCTCCGAAAGAATTTCGGCGTTGTTGGGTTCACCCAGCTGCGCCTCGCGCAGGCGGGCCAGGGCGGACTTGGTGTCGCCTCGCTGACGCAGGCCGCGCGCCTGCGCGACCAGGTCCCTGCCGTTCGCGACGGGACGCGCCGCCGCGGGCGCTGCCGGCACCGGGGACGGGCCGGGCAGGGCGGGGGTGGGAGCGCCCAGCAGTTCTTCGGCGCGCGGCATCGGGTCGACGTCGCGGCTGAGGAACGCGGGCGCCGCGGGCACCTCGGGGATGCCCGCGGCAAGGGGTTTGTTGCGCGAGGCGCCGCTGGCGAAATGCCAGCTGAGCGCGGCCAGTTGTCCGGCGCCGATCACGCCGAGTAAAATCGTGGCGATGAGAAAGGTTCGTCCGCTCCGTGTTTGCGGCAGAAGGGCAGGCTGGGCCGACATGCTTGGCGACTCTAGTCCGCGATCGCGGCGGCGAAACCGGAATTTACGGACGCGGGCCGGGGCCGGCTCTGGATTTTCCAAGGCCAGCGCCGATGTTTGCGGCGTCACCCGTACAAATTCTGACTCCCATGGATCCCGCTAAAATCTCTTTGACGGTGGTCGCGGTGTTCTTCCCGTTTGCCTTCGCAGGGGCCTGGCTTTTCGCCGCGTTTTTCATGTCTCGTTCCGGCTGGCTCGCTTTCGCCCGGCGGTATCCTGCGGACGCTGGTCCGAGGGAAACCGTCTGCCGTTCACCGCTCACCCGCTTTGGCAACATCCTCACCACCTACCGGAATCTCGTGGGTGTCGTCTTCAGCGAGGCGGGCATCCATTTCTCGGTCGTGTTCCTCTTCCGGCCGTTTCATCCGCCGTTCCTGCTTCCCTGGTCGAGCGTGCAGCGCATCGAAAAGACCTCCGGCCTGTTCGAGCTACGCTATTGCCTCGAGGTCACGGATCCGGCCGGGCGCATCAAAGTCTGGTTGCCCCTCAGCGCCGAGCCGCTCCTTTCCCAATACGCCAGGGCCTTGATGCCCCGTTGACCGCGCCCGGCGGGAATTGGCGACCCCTACGGGAATCGAACCCGTGCTCCAGCCTTGAGAGGGCCGTGACCTAACCGCTAGTCGAAGGGGTCAACTATGGCGGGTGGGAATATGGCGGGGGCAAGGCCCGTGGCAACGTGATTTTGCGGTGCCCCGGCTGACCCTCAATGGCCCGCGTCCGGCGTGGTGACGTGCCGCAGGACGCGGAGGCCCCAGATGAGCGCGGCGGCCAGCCAGATGGCGGCGGCGAGGACGAGATGCTCCACGCGCGACTTGCCGACAAAATCGGCGCCGATCCGGGTTAGCAGCGAAAGAATGAGCAGTGCCACGACGACCATCAAAAACGGCAGGCGTCGATTGAGGAGATGGGCCTGCCCGCCATGGCCGAAGATCACGCGCGTGGCCACCGTGAAGACGATAACGCTGAAGCCGCCGATGAATTCGACGTGCAACCCGGCCAGCGGACGAAATGGAAAAATCACCAGCCAGGTCGGCGCGAAGGCGACCAGCCACAGTCCAAGTCGGAGGCAGTGCGCGAGGAATGACGCCGGTCGTGCGAAGATCGGCATGCCGACGACGAGGTACGCGGCGATGGCCAGTGCTCGAACCACGCCCGCAGCCCGCGGAAAATCGAGCGTATCCAGCGCGAACGACGCCAGCACCGTGGCGCCGAGCGCCCCGTAAAGTCGCGCCTTGGCGCTCCAATCGGCCGAGGGCGCGCGCAGGGTGGGGGCATCGTCGCCGGCGGATCGTCCCAGAAACATTCGGAGCAGAAAGGCGCCCGCCCCGAGCACCGGGAAGAGCACGAAACCCTGGTTCAACAGCGCGCTGCCGAACCGGTATCCGATGGACGATCCGTCCATGGCTTCGGTCCAGACAATGAGCGCGGTGCCGAGCACGCCGCTGATCAAGCCGAGGCCGACGAGCACGAAATTTGGCGGCGGCAGATCGCTGCGCGCGCGGAATCGCAATCCGATCGTCCGGACAAAAAAGAGCAGTGCCACCAGGAAGATCGCATCGCCCGGGAGCGGTTGCCCGGCGAGGTGCGCGGCGCAGGCGGCGAGTTGCAGCGCGAGCACGCCGCCGACCTCGCGCCAGGAAAACGCGGCTGTTTCGGTGAGGCGCGGGCCCGCGGTACCGAGGAATCCAAAGATGAACGCGGCCATCATGCCCTCGATCATCAACCGCGCGTGGGCCACCGACGGGTAGGTCACGATCGCGCCCGCGAAATACAGCGGCCAGAGCGTCACGCCGATAATGCCAAGCGCGAGTCCGAGCGGGAAAAAGATTCGGAACGGCTCCCCGGGACACAGCTCGAAAAACGTGGGGCGCGTTGGCCGGCTGGGGACAGGTTCGATGGGCGTCAATGACATCGGAAAAGGCAGCGGGCGAACCGCCCATCACATTGCGGTGACCAGGCTGGGCGCGCCATGGCCAAACGCGTGCGACCTTGATCCCCGTCAAGCCATCGGGTCAAAGCTCGCCGAGGTCCCGCCCGAGCAATTTCTCAAGTTCCCTTGGTTTCGTCACGGTCAGGACATTCCCGTCGACCTCCAGCAGACCTTGCTCGCGCAGCTTGGCCAGCGCGCGCGAAAGCGTTTCGCTGGTGGCGCCCATTTCACCCGCGAGCACGCGCTTGGTCTGGTCGAGCAGCACGACCGCGGGCGCGTCCGAGATCGGGTGCGGGCAGCGCCGGAGCAGCCAGTTGGCCAGGCGCGTCTCCATGTCCTTGAGCGTCAGGTCATCAACGAGCGTCACCAGCTGGTGGAGGTGGAGGCTCATGGCGCCCAGCATGCGCAACGCCAGCTCCGGCCGGCCGCGCAGCAGGCCGATGAATTCCGCCTTCGGCACGAGCACCACCACGGTGGGCTCGGTCGCGCGCGCCTCGGCGGGATAGGCCATGTCGGTGGCGAGCGTCGCCTCCGCGAAGGATTCGCCAGCGCGAAACACGTGCAGCACCTGCTCCTTCCCGCCGGCGCCGACGCGATGCACGTTCACCGCGCCGCTTTGCACGATGTAAAAGCCCTCGGCCTTCGAGCCCTCGTGGAACAGGTACTCGCCTTTCGCGAGCGACTTGGTGACGGTGAACGCCGAAATTTGCTCGAGGTCCGCGACCGGCAGCCCCTTGAAAAACTCGCAATGGCGGAGGGTGTTCTCCATGACGGCCTGCTTGAAGCTGTGAACGGTGAGCGCCATGGCCGAACGGTACCGGACCCGGCCGGTGGCGTCCCGCCAAAAAAGGCGATCCGATCACTTCGCGCGCCGATCCCGATCTGAAGTTCGTCATGTTGCCGCGCGAACGGTGCGAATGGCCTGCGCCGAAGCTCGTACGTTGTGCACGCGGAAAATCCTGGCTCCGCGCTCCATTCCAGCCACCAGGCACGCGATCGTGCCCGCGTCGCGATCGGTCGGCTCGGGCAGATCGAGCACGTCGCCGATCACCGTCTTGCGCGAGACCGGTAGCAGAATGGGCCGGCCGAAGCGCGTCAGGCGCGAGAGATCCCGGTAGATGGCGAGGTTGTCGTCGCGCTGCTTCGCGAAATCAATTCCGGGATCCAGCGCGATGGCCTCGCGGGAAAGTCCGGCCGCGAGCGCGAGCGCGATCTTATCCGCAAAGAATGAGTCGAGCGCGACCATGACATCGTCGTAGTGCACGTGTGTGTGCGCGACCTTGGGCGGGCCGACGCTGTGCATGATGAGCAGCGCGGCGCGGTGCCGCGCGGCAATCCGCGCGTTGGTGTCGTCGGGAAGGGCGCCCAGGTCGTTGAGAAACTCGCCGCCGGCGGCCAGCGTGGCTTCCGCGACGGCCGGACGCCACGTGTTGATGGAAAGCACGGGTGGGAAAACCGGCATCGTCTCCGGAATCGGCGTCGGCGAACCGCCGCCCGCAGCCGGGTGGCCGAACTCGGCGAGGAATTTCTCGATGAACGGAGCGACGCGATCAATTTCCTCCTGCTCCGGGATGGACGCGCGGTTTGTGCGCGCGCTCTCTCCGCCGACGTCGATCAGGTCCGCCCCGTCCGCGATCATCTGGCGGGTCAGCCTGAGGGCCTGGTCCAGATCGAGGGTGCCGTCGCCGGAAAACGAATCGGCGTTGAGATTGACGATGCCCATGACGAGCGGACGACCCGAGAGATCGAGCGTGCGTCCCGGCAGCGCGAGTGGGAGCGAATCCACGGCGATTCAACGCTGCACAAGGCTCCGGCGCTCCCGGTCCTTCTCGAGGTCTGTCCGAATCTGCTCATACACGCGGGCATGCACCGCACGGACGACCGCGTCCGAATACGCCAACCAGTACCAGCCCGGCCAAAGGCGCTGCTCGTACCAGCTCGTTCCCGTCAGGCGCGTCGACCCATCGGCGAGCGCCTCGAGACGGAACTCGCCCCGCTTAGAGACATACGTGTCGTGCAGATGCGGCGGATGGATTTCCCGGAAAGGGCTCATCTCAAACATGGGAGGCGGCGTGGCGAGCACGTCGAAAGCGAGATGGTGCGGCGGATTCCACCCCGAGATGCGTTCGGACATTGTGCCCGTCGAAAGAATGCACTCGCGCGCCGCGCCCACCCCCGTTCCGATGGTCCGCGTGGCGAGCGGATGGGCGATGCCCGCGCGGAAGCCGATAAATGCAGGCTCCGCCTCGATCGTAAAGTTCTGCAGATGTGGCCAGGTTTCGGCCGGCGTCGCCGGCAGGATGATGCTCGTGGTGACGATTGACGCCGGTGCGGCCAGATGGAGGCGGCCTTCGCCCCAGGCCACGATGGGAAAAATCAGGACGAGCAAAGCCGTACCGGATGGCAGGTTCTTCGTTCCCCTGCGGGCCAGCGACGTGCCCACGGCTCCGCCAATCGCGCCGGCGACGAGCGCGATCGGCGCGGCCATGGCGAGGCAGATGAGGCCTTCCCATTTGACGAGCAGCAAAACGCTCGCGGCCAGCAACAGGGCGAGCAGGGTCACGCCGAGCGATTGCAAAATCGTGATCGATCCGTTCCAACGCGCAAACAAGATGCTCCCCGCGAAACCCATAAGCGCGGGCGCGAAGAAAAAGAGCGTCGTGCCATAAACCTGGATCGCGTCGACCGCGATGAGGTTGCACAGGAGCCCGAGCAAGGCTGAAACAACGACGGAACCAAGCAGCGCCGCCGCGGCACTGGCGAGGTAACGGACGCGAACGTTGGCGAACATGCGGTCCAGTCGATACTCAGGCAGCCCCGCCGGCAAGCGGAACCCGCCGCCGCTGCCGCCGCTCGAAGCGCAGTGTGTGCGTGAAGCCGGCCGCGCGCGCGGCCTCGACCGCCCGGGGAAAATCGAGTCCAATCTCCGCGGGGTCGTGCGCGTCGGAGTTGATCAGGATCTCGAGTCCAGCTTCGCGGGCCACCTCGAGAAATCCCTGGGCCGGGTAAAGCTCGCCGGCGGGGTTGCGCAGTCCAGCCGTGCTGATCTCGATGGCGACGCCGGATTTCGCCGCGGCGGCGATGGCCGGTTCGTAAAACCGGCGCAAGTCACCCGCGGGGCGATGCCCGAATTTTTTCGGCAGATCGGGATGCGCCAGGAAATCAAAGAGGCCACTCGCCGCCATGTTCGCGTAGGCCAGCCAGTACATCGTCCAGATCTCGTTCACCGCCGTTGGCGACTCGTTGAAACGCGCGACGTATCTCGGATTGTCCACGTCCCAGCCCGGCGCGACGTAATGGACGCTCCCGATCAGATAATCCCAATCCGCCATTTTGGTCAGCTGCTCAATCCAGGCTTCGTGACCGGCGATGAAATCGCATTCGAGACCGAGGCGGACGGGGTACGGCGCGGCCTCCGCGCGGGCCTGCCCGACCATCGCGAGGTAGCGGGGAAAGTCCGCGCGATCCATCCGCCAGCCGTCGAACGGCTCCGGTCCGTCCATCGGGTTGTGATCGGAAAACCCGATTTCGTCGAGCCCGGCGCGACGGGCGGCGGCGACGTATTCGGAGGGTTCGCCGACCGCATGCCGACAGAGCGGCGTGTGGACGTGATAGTCGGAAAGCATGCGGCGGGTGCGCTAAAACTGGCTGATGCGCTGGAACTCCGCGTAGCGCGCCTCGATTTCCGCAGGCCGAAGCTTGCGCAGTCGCTCGAAGCTGAAGGACTCGACCGCGTAACTCGCCAGCACGCTGCCGTAGACGATGGCCTGGCGGAGTTCGGCAAATTTCACCACCGGTTGATCCCCGCGCGCCAGGTGCCCGGCCAATCCGCCCGCGAAGCAGTCGCCCGCGCCGGTTGGATCGACCAGATTCGCCACCGGGAACGACGGACAACTGAAAAATTCACCCGCGCCGGGATCACCGAACAGCATCGCGCCGTGCTCGCCCTTCTTGATGCAAACATAGCGCGGACCCATTTTTCGAATCAGGTGCGCCGACTTGATCAGATTGGGCTGGTCAGTCAGCAGCTTCGCCTCCATGTCGTTGAGCACGATCAGGTCGAGCCGTTTCAGTAATTGTTCGAGGTCATGGCGCGCCACCGTGATCCACAGGTCCATCGTGTCGGCCACCACGAAGCGCGGTTTTTCGATTTGGTCGAGGACCCGCGACTGCAGCGACGGCGCGATGTTGCCAAGCAGGACGTAGGGCGTCTTGCGGTACGCATCGGGCAGCGTCGGATTGAAATGCTCGAAGACGTTCAGTTCGACCGACAGCGTCTGGCGCTGGTTCATGTCCGGCATGTATTCTCCGGACCAGCGGAAGGTGGAGCCTTCCGCCTTTTGCAGCCCGGTCAGGTCGATCTTGCGGGACTTGAGGTAATCAAGGTGGGTGTCCGGAAAATCGGTGCCGACGACGGCGACGAGTTGGGGCGGCTCGAAAAAGCTCGCGGCGACCGCGCCATAGGAACCGGATCCGCCCAGCAGATCGGTGCGTTCCTCCAGGGGAGTCTTGACGTTGTCGAGGGCGACGGAGCCGACGATGAGAACAGGCATGATGGAGGAGGAGTCGAGGGTCGAGGGTCGAAGGCCAGAGGTTTAAGTTAGAGTGGACGGAGATTCTCGATTGGATTGCTGAAATGCGAAAGGAGAACTCAAGCGGTCGACAGCTTACCGGTTGAGAGAAGCGCGCGACAGGCCTGGGCGTAGGCGGTGATGTCGGGGGCGTGCAGGAGACCGGAGACGATGACCACGCGCCGGGCACCCGCGGAGAGGACCTGCTCAAGATTTTCCAGCTTGATGCCGCCGATACAGAAAATCGGTCGATCGGGCACCGCGTGGTGAACCAGCGCGATGTCCTCAAGACCGATGGCCGTATAATCAGGCTTGGTGGGCGTGGCGAAGATGGGTCCAAAGCCGAGATAGTCGGCGCCTTCATCACGCGCCGCGCGTGCCTGTTCGACGCTATGGGTCGATCGGCCGGCGATGGTCTCGGGCCCGGCCTTCTCCCGGCCGGCGGCGAGCGGGCCGTCGTCCTGGCCGAGATGGCACCCGGCCGCGCGGCTACGCGCGACCAGCCACGGATAATCGTTGATGATCAGCGGCGCCCCGTGGTCGCGGCAAACCGGCGCGATCTGTTCCGCGAGCGAGACGATGGCGGGAGCCGGCAATCGTTTCGCCCGGATTTGCAGGAGATCGACGCCCCCTTCGAGCATCCGGCGCGCGACCGACGGCGCGTCTGCGGCGTCGACGTAGCCGAAGTCGACGATGCCGTAGAGAAAGCAATCGTGGAGCGATTTCATGGGGCGGGGTTCGGTCGCACGGGCGCCGTGCGGCAGCAAATCTCCCATTGGTTGCCGTCCATATCCTCAAAAAAAACGGCGTAGTAACCGGGCGAGTAATCGTGGCAATACTCGGGACCCTCGATCAACCGTCCACCCGCCGCGCGGACGACCTCCGCGGTCACGTTGACCTCCTGCTCAGTGTCCAGCCAAAAGGCGATGCGGTTGGCGTTGCCGCGATGACCGGGCTCCTCGACGAGATAGACGAACGGGGGCTTGGGATGGTCGTAGTCGTGGGCGCCGACGTTGCCCCAATCGTCGCCCCAGCGACCGACGCCCAAACCGACGGCCGCGAAGAACCGATCATGAAATGGCCGCGCCTTCGCGATCGAGGACACGCGGAGGTCGATGTGGTCGAAGATTCTTCTCATATGCCGGCGCCAGCCAGGGGGCCGGGCCTTCTCACACCTTGGCGCCGCCCGCGCGGAGCAGCCGATCGACGAATCCGGTGTCGTATTCCCCTTTTCGGAAATCGGCGTTGCGCATGATCATCTGTTGGAACGGAATCGTCGTGCTGATGCCGCCGATGATGTATTCGCCGAGCGCGCGACTCATGCGGGCGATGCTGCTCGCGCGCGTGGAGCCGAGCGTGATCAACTTGGCGATCATCGAGTCATAATTCGGCGGGATGAGATATTTGCTGTAGGCGTGTGAATCGACGCGCACCCCGCGGCCGCCCGGCGCGTAATAGAGATCGATGCGGCCCGGGCACGGCTGGAAGTTGCGCGTCGGATCCTCCGCGTTGATCCGGCACTGGATCGCAAAATGGCGCGGACGGGGATTCGCGACGCCGTCGGAAAGATGCTGGCCGTTGGCGACCCAGATTTGTTCCTTCACCAGATCGACGCCGTACACTTCCTCCGTCACGGTGTGCTCGACCTGGATGCGCGTGTTCATTTCCATGAAGAAGAAGTTGCCACGCTTGTCGACGAGGAACTCGAGCGTGCCCGCGCCCTCGTAGCCAACGGCGCTGGCGAGCTTCACCGACGCTTTGCCCATTTTCTTGCGCAAGTCCGCGGTCAGGAAAGGCGAGGGGCATTCCTCCACGATCTTCTGGTTGCGGCGCTGGATGGAGCAATCGCGCTCGCCGAGGTGCACCACGCGTCCGTGCTCGTCGGCAAAGACCTGAAACTCGATGTGACGTGGCTCGACGATGAGCTTCTCGAGGTACACGCCCGGATTGCCGAAGGCCTTTTCCGCCTCCGTGCGCGCGCTGTGGAAGCCGCTGACGAGCGAACCGTCGTTGTGCGCGGGGCGCATGCCGCGTCCGCCACCGCCGGCCGTCGCCTTGATCATCACGGGGTAGCCAATCTTTCGCGCGATCTTCAGCGCTTCGGTCTCCTTGTCGATCACGCCGTCACTCCCAGGCGTGATCGGCACACCCGCGGCCTTGGCCGTTTCGCGCGCCATGTTTTTGTCGCCCATCGCACGCATGGCCGAGGGCGGCGGGCCGATGAACTTGATGTTGCAGCTTGCGCAGACCTCCGCGAAATGCGCGTTCTCCGAGAGAAAGCCGTAGCCCGGGTGGATCGCATCAACGTCGGCGATTTCCGCCGCGCTGATGATGCGATCGATCTTGAGGTAGCTGTCCGCGCTGGCTGGGCCGCCGATGCAGATGGCCTCGTCGGCCACCTGGACGGGCAGCGAGTCGGCGTCGGCCGTGGAGTAAACCGCGACGGTCTTGATCCCGAGTTCCTTGCAGGCGCGAATGACGCGCAGTGCGATCTCGCCGCGGTTGGCGATGAGGATTTTGTTGAACATGGCCGCGTTACTTCACCCGGAAGAGCGGCTGGCCAAACTGCACGGGCTTGCCATTCTCGGCCAGAATCTCGGTAACCACACCCTTGGTTTCGGCCTTGATCTCGTTCATCACTTTCATCGCCTCGATGATGCAGACGACCGTCTCCTCGTTGACGGCGTCGCCGACCTTGACGTACGCCGGCGACTCCGGCGAAGCGGCCTCGTAGAACGTGCCCACCATAGGCGAGGCAATTTCCCGGCCTTCCGCCACCGCGGGCGCGGCGGGTTCGGCGGGCGTCGCCACAGGTGGGACGGCGGGGGCCAGCAGGATCGGCGCGGCGGGGAGGGGTGCAGCCGTGGCGACGGTGAAGCCGCCGGTGCTGCCGCGCTCGAGGACGATCTTGAATCCCTCTGTCTCCAATTTGAACACCGAGAGGTCGTTCTTCTTCATCAGGTCGATGATGAGTTTGATTTCTTTGATATCCAAGGCGGCCACCTCCTGAGTGTTTGGGTCGGGGCAAAAGCGAGCGCGAGTTTTACGCGGATTCGGCGGGAGGGTCAAGCGGTCGGTCGGCTCCGGCCCCCCATTATTCGAAGTTAGTTACTTGAAATTAATGGTTTAGATGAATCCGTCGCCGCTTACTTCCGCGCCCCAGCGACGCGCAAGGCAGGGGGAAATAGTCTCGACGCACGGCAGCCGGGTGGCTAGAGAAGGGATTGGTCCCCGGATTTCGCGGGCCACCTGAATTTTTACCACCCGCACCCTCACTCGACATGAAGAAGAACGAAATTGCCGCGGTCGACCCCGCGGCCCCGGCCAACGGCCTGTCCAATCCCGGAAACCTTGAGCGCACGCGCGAAATCCTTTTCGGACCCAACCTCCGCGACATCGACAAGCGCTTTGTCCGCCTCGAGGAACGCCTCACCCGCGAAATCGGCGAAGCCCGCGAGGAATTCCGCCGCCGCCTCGAACAGTTCGAAACGCACTTCAAGTCGGAGGTCGAGAGCCTCAATGGCCACGTCGCCTCCGAGCGTGACGAACGCTCCCGCCTGCTCAAGCAGTCGATCGCCGACCGCACCACCGCGGACAGCGCGCTGGAGGAGAAACTTTCGCAGTTGCTCGAGTCGAGCGGCCGGGCCACGCGCGACCTGACCACGCACACGCGCGAGCAGCACCGGATGCTGGCGGAGGAATTGCAGCACAAGTTCGACACGCTCACTTCGCACCTGGCGCGGGAATCGACGGCGCTGCGCGAGGACAAGACCGATCGCCATGCGCTGGCCGACATGCTGGGCGAGCTCGCGATGCGACTGCGCGGCGATGTGCCCGCGATGCCGGAGAACAACGAGGCGGGCGGCTGACGCCACGCAGCTTGGGATGCCCGCGACGCGCGGGCGCTCCGAATATTAATCCGGCATGAGCGAACGGCCTCTCGAACCCGAGCGCAACGGCGGTGGCATCCGCAACGGCCAGCCGGCCGCGCCGCCGCCGGCGGAGGATTTCGAGGAATTGCGCGAGTTGCTCCTCGGGCCCGAACAGGAGAAACTCCGCCAGCTAGCTGACCCGGCAACCCGCCTGCAGGAGATCAGCGACGCCCTGCCCGAGGCCCTCGCCAAGCGCGGCCCGCACGATCGCCTACTCTCGAGAGCACTCCGGCCCACGGTTGAGGAGACAGTCGCGCAATCGATTCGACGCCAGCCACAGTATTTTGCCGACCTGCTGGCGCCGGTGATCGCCCCGACCATCCGCCGCGCCATCGCGCAGGCGTTTGAAGCGACGCTACAGGCTATCCGCGAGATGACCTCGCGGACGTTTTCGATCCAGGGCCTCAAATGGCGGCTCGAGGCCTGGCGCTCTGGCATCTCGGTCGGAGAAATCGCGCTCCGCCAGACGCTCAAGTACCGGGCGGAGCAGATTTTTCTGATCCACCGGGAGTCCGGCGTGCTGCTGCAATTTGCCGCGATCCCGGGCGCGCCGGGTGCGGATTCCGACATGGTCTCGGGGATGCTTTCGGCCATCGGGCAGTTCGTGACCGATTCGTTCAAGACGGATGCGGGCGAGTCGCTCGACGCGATCAAGGTCGGCGAATTCCGGGTCTGGATGGAACGCGGGCCGAAGGCGATTCTGGCCGCGACCATCCGCGGAACGCCGCCCGCCGATTACCGATCGGTGCTGCAGGACACGCTCGACGGCATCCACGCGCTGCATCAGGTCGCGCTCAATCGGTTTCAGGGCGACACGAGTGCGTTTGACGTCTGCCGTCCGGACCTCGAGGCGTGCCTGCGCTCGGAGTCGTCCGTGCCCGTGGCTAGGAAGTTGAATCTGCGCCCGCTGTTGTGGGGCGCCACGTTGATCGCGCTCGGCTTCCTCGCCTGGATCGGCTATGGTCTTTACGGGATGTACCTGGAGCGCGGGCGGCGCGCGGACCTCGTCAAGGCGCTCGATGCCGAACCCGGGATTATGACGACCTGGGCGCAGCTCGACGTCACGCCGATCAAGATTCGCGGCCTGCGCGATCCGCTGTCGCGGGATCCGGGTCTGATCATGCGGGCGGCGGGATTTCCTGAAGCCGCGATCGACGCGCGCTGGGAATGGTTTTACAGCCTGGATCCAAAGCTCATCGCGCGCCGCGCGGCGCAGGAGCTGGCGCCACCCGATGGAGTGAAGCTGCTGTTTGAGGCGGGCACGCTGAGCGTCGAGGGCTCCGCCCCGCACGCCTGGATCGACTCCTTTCGCCGCAATGCGCGTGGCGTCGCCGGCGTCGCGATCGTCAACGATGCCAAGCTGGTCGACACCGACCTGTTGCGCTGGCGCGAATTCGCCGCCCGGATTGAAGCCATCGTGATCCGTTTCGACGGTACGAGCGAAGCGCTGGGACAAGTGCAACGGGCGGAGTTGGCCAGGGCCGCGGCGGTCGCCCGCGAGGCGGCGGACGCGGCAAAGAGTCTCGGCCGGCAAACGCAGCTCCAGGCAACCGGCGAAATGTTCCGCGCGTCGGCGGTCGTCACGGCACTCAACGCGCTTGATGCACCCATGGCCATCATCCAGGTCGGTCCGCCGAAATCGGGCGCGATGAACACGGTGACGCTGCGCCTGCAGCTGCTCGACAGCGTGCGCGAACCCTGATCGATTTTTCTTCCGGTGCCACGCGACGGAGTATTTACTCGGTCAGCCGTGCACGCATGACGAAGAAAAAAATCTGTCTCCTCGGCGCCCCCGGCGTCGGCAAGACGAGTCTCGTCGCGCGGTTTGTGAAAAGCATCTTTTCCGAGAAGTACCAGGCCTCCGTCGGAGCGAAGGTGGACAAGAAAACCGTGCTGGCAAACGGCCAGCCGGTGGAGTTGGTCATCTGGGACATGGCCGGAGATTCCGCCGAACGCATCTCCCATTCGCCGTACCTGCGCGGCGCGTCGGGTCATCTGGTGGTGGCCGACGGCACGCAGCCGGAAAGCGTCGAGGATGCCATCCGGCTCGCGCACGAGGTGCCGGTGAACCACGGCGAGGTCCCGCTGGTCTTCCTCGTGAATAAAAGCGATCTCACAAATTTGTGGCGCATGACACCGGAGGCGATCGCGCACCTGGCGGGTGAAAAGGGGGTTGCTTTCGTGACCAGCGCGAAGACGGGCGAGTGTGTCGAGCAGGCATTCGTGAAGCTCGCCGAGCTGATGGCGGCGGCGGAGACTCCCGCGGGAAACGCCTAGCCGAGCGCGTCGCGCATTCTTGCGAGTTGCGCGAGCTTACCGTTCCAGTCGGCCTCGCGCTGGCGATGCTCGGCGATCACGGCGTCAGGGGCGCCCTTCACGAAATTCTCGCTCGCGAGTTTCGCGCGCACCTTGGCGAGCTCCTGTTCGACCCTGGTGATTTCCTTCGTCAGCCGCTCGCGTTCTGCCGCGGGATCGATCAAGCCCTCGAGCGGGAGGTACAATGCGCCGAGCGGCGTCAGGGCCGAGGGCGTGCCCTTGGGGGGCACAAAGGCGGCGTTCGATTCCAGCATCTCGGCGTTGAGCAGAATGCGCATCACCTCGGCCTCGTGCGGCGCAATCGGCACGGTGGGCTTGAGGATGAATCGCACGCGCAAATTTGACGCCAGGTTGAAATCGCGGCGCAAGGCGCGGCCGGCACTCACCACTTCCTGCTTGGCGGCCACGAGTTGCGCGTCGGTTTCGTCGAGGCCGTAGTGCGCCTTGAAGTTGTCGTCCAGGGCGTCCGGCCAGCGCGCAAACATGATCGTTGCGCCGCCTTGCCGCGC
The DNA here is from genome assembly GCA_031370675.1 of Verrucomicrobiota bacterium. Classification (GTDB taxonomy): domain Bacteria; phylum Verrucomicrobiota; class Verrucomicrobiia; order Chthoniobacterales; family SZAS-18; genus SZAS-18. The sequence continues at coordinate 9,201 of JANMQT010000015.1, read as the reverse complement.
GTGAAGTTCGTCGTTGAATCCCATGCCGTGCCATAGTTCCTCGGTGATGAAGGGGAGAAACGGATGGAACAGCCGCAGCGTGTGCGCGAGGACGAAATCCATCACCGCGAGCGTGTTCGCCTTGCGCGGTTCGTCGGCGGAATTTAACACGGCCTTCGAGGCCTCGAGATACCAGTCGCAATACTCAGTCCAGAAAAAACGGTAGAGCGACTGGGTGGCGTCGCTGAAGCGGTACTCATCGAGCGCGAGCGACACCTCGCGAATCGCGGCGTCGAGGCGGAGCAGAATCCATTTGTCGTCGCTGGTGAGGAGCGCGCCCTGAATCTCGCCCTCCCGTTCGCCGCCCTGCATCTGGCGAAAACGCGCGGCGTTCCACAGCTTGGTGCAGAAGTTTCGGCCGAGCTCGACGTTCTTTTCGTCGAACAGAATGTCCTGCCCAAGCGGCGCGCCGCGCATCACGCCGAGGCGCAGGGCGTCGGCGCCGAATTTCGAAATCAGATCGAGCGGGTCCGGCGAATTGCCGAGGCTCTTCGACATCTTGCGGCCCTGCTTGTCGCGGATCAGGCCGGTGAAATAAACATTTCGGAACGGCATTTCACCCAGGTACTCGAACCCCGCCATGATCATGCGGGCGACCCAGAAGAAGATGATGTCCGGAGCCGTCACCAGATCCGTCGTCGGATAGAACTTCGCGAGCGTGTTCGTCTTCTCCGGCCAGCCCATCGTCGCAAAGGGCCAGAGCCATGAGCTGAACCAGGTGTCGAGCACGTCAGGATCTTGAATCCAGTTTTCCGAATCGGGGGGTGGCTCCTCGCCGCAGTAGATGGCCTCGCGGCCAATTTCGGATTTTGGATTTTGGATTTTGGATTGGCTGAAGGCGGCCCCTTCCTCCTTGTTCCCTGTTCCTTCTTCCTTTGTCCGGTACCAAACGGGAATCCGATGTCCCCACCAGAGCTGGCGCGAGATGCACCAGTCCTGGAGGTTGCTCATCCAGTGGTCGTAAACCTTGGCCCAACGGTCCGGGAAGAAACGCATCTGCGCATCGAGCACCACGTCGCGCGCTTCCTGCTGGCTCGGATATTTGAGAAACCATTGCTCGCTCAACCTCGGCTCAATCGGCACGCCACCACGCTCGCTGAAGCCGATGTTGTTTTGATACGGCTCCGTCTTGACCATCGCGCCGCTGCTCTCCAGCAACTCTGCGGCTTTCTTGCGCGCTTCGAAACGATCGAGGCCGTCGAGATCCTTTCCGGCCAGCGCGTTCATCTTGCCGTTCGGATGCAGGACATCGACCGCCGGTAATTTGTGCCGCAAGCCGATTTCGTAGTCCACCTTGTCGTGCGCGGGCGTTACCTTCAGCACGCCGGTGCCGAACGCGATGTCGATCGCGTCGTCGCCCACGATCGGGAGCGACGCCTGGTCCTCGAGCGGCAACGGCCGCCGCGCGTGCTTGCCAATCAAATGCGCGTAGCGCGGATCCCGGGGATTCACCGCGATACCCGAGTCGCCCGGAATCGTTTCCGGTCGCGTGGACGCAATCGTCAGGTAGGTACCCGGCTCTTCGAGCACCTCGACGCGGAAATAGTACAGCGTGCCGTTTTGCGAGCGCATCTCCACCTCCTCGTCGGACACGGCGGTCTGTGAGGCGGGACACCAGTTCACCATCCGCTTGCCGCGATAGATCAGGCCCTTTTTATAGAGATCGACGAACACCCGTGTGACGCAGCGCGAGTATTCCTCGTCCATCGTGAAGCGCGTGCGCGACCAGTCGCACGACGCGCCGAGCGCGCGGAGCTGCTGCAGGATGATGCCGCCGTATTTCTCGCGCCATTCCCAGATTTTCGCGATGAGCGCGTCGCGTCCGAGATCGTCGCGGTGTTTCATCAAGCCGTCCTTGCGAAGCGTCTTTTCTACCACGCTTTGGGTGGCGATGCCGGCGTGGTCGGTGCCGGGCAGCCAGAGCACTTCCTTGCCGAGCATGCGCGCGCGGCGCGCGAGGATGTCCTGGATGGTGTTGTTCAGGACGTGACCGAGCGTGAGCACGCCGGTCACGTTGGGCGGCGGGATGACAATCGAATAGGCGGGCCGCTGGGCGCTGACGCGATCCGGATCCGCGTGGAAGCAGCCTTGCTCGAGCCAGTCCGCATACCAGCGCTCTTCCACGGCCTTGGGCTCGTAGGTTTTCGCCAGTTCTTTGGGGGGGCTGCCGGTCATGAAATTGTCGGGCTGGATCGGTAGCACAGGATCGGGCCGGCGGCATGGAATGGGATGGGGGAAAGCGATCCGCGGGCGGGCCGAACCACCAGCTCCCGCAAAATTATCTCCCTGCGGGGAACGATTTTGGCTACAGAGAGAGTTGGCCGGGGGCGAACCGGCCGGCTGTGAAACCCGTGCGACGCTGGCTTATCCCTGTTTTTCTGTTGGCGCTCTGTCTCGGGGCGCTGCCCTGCCGCGCCCAGACGTGGAACCTCGCGACCTTTGGAAATCGCGAGTACGTCCCCCTCAATGACGTGGCGGATTTCTACGGCTTGCGCCTGCTCACGAGCGGTCCGTCGGGGTCCATTCAGCTCGTCTCGCCCGGCCGGAGCCTGCGCGGCTCGGTCAATTCCAAGGAGTTCTACATCCAGGGCATCAAGTTCATCCTCAGTTTTCCGCTGCTGGCTTTCGGCGACGCAACTTATCTCTCGCGCAATGATCTGACGAAGCTCGTCGAGCCGGTGCTGCGACCGCATCGACTGCGGAACCTGGGTGCGGTGCGGACCATTATTCTGGATCCGGGTCACGGCGGACACGATCGCGGGGCGGTCAGCTCGTTTGGCACAGAGTCGGAATTCACCCTCGATGTGGCCTACCGCGTGCGCGACCTCCTGCTCAAGAAGCGCGGTTATCGCGTCCAGATGACGCGCTCGGACGACACCTTCATCTCCCTCGAGGATCGCACGCGCCTGGCGAACCGGTTCCGCGACAGCGCGCTCTTTGTCTCGATTCACTTCAACGCGGGGAGCGGCATCGGCACGGGGATTGAGACCTACCTCATGGCGCCGCGGCTCGTGCCTTCGTACAACGGCGACGGCGCTCCCACCCTCGCGGAACTGCAGCAATGGCAGGGCAACGCGCATGATCCTGAGAACATGGCGCTGGCGACGGCCATGCACGCGGCGTTGCTGAACCGCCTGCCGCTCGACGATCGCGGCATCAAGCGCGCCCGTTTCCATGTGCTGCGCGAGAACGTGCTGCCGGCCGTGTTGATCGAGGGTGGTTTCCTTTCGAATGCGGACGAGGCGCGCCGGATTTCCTTTCCTGCTTACCGGCAGGCGATGGCCGAGGCGATTGTGATGGCGATCGATAATTTCAAGGAGGCCACGGCCGAGGCGGCGACGCCACCGGCGGCCCCGCTGGCCCGCAGCGCACCGGTGGCGCCCACCGGGCCTTACTCCGACGAGATCGAGACGATGTTGCGCCAGCCGCCCAGCCCGCCGGGATCGGGACCGAAGGTCAGCGTGCCGACCAGCAATTGAACGGCCGTCGTCCGCGGCCTGTCTCATCCGGTTCGCTTCTCCGGGAGGAATATCTTGCCGCCTGCCGCGTCTCATTAATTGTGAAACCCTCCCTCGTCCGCGCCACCGTCGTCCTGCTCGCGGCGATGACCGCACTTTTCTCCCCGCCCCGCATGAATGCTGAAACTCCCGCTCCCGCCAAAGTCGAAACCGCCACCGTCGGCGGCGGATGTTTCTGGTGCGTCGAAGGTTGCTACCTGCTGGTGCCCGGCGTGATCAAGGTGGTCAGCGGCTACGCGGGGGGCACGGTCGACAACCCCACCTACGAACAGGTCTGCGGCGGCGCAACCGGCCACGCGGAAGTGGTGCAGGTGACTTTTGATCCGGACAAGATCAGCTACGCCAAGGTGCTTGAGCTTTTCTTTCAGGCGCACGATCCGACGCAGGTCAACCGGCAGGGCACCGATGTCGGCACGCAGTATCGCTCCGTGATCTTCTACGAGAACGACGCGCAGAAGAAGGTTGCCGAAGCAGCGAAGGTCGAGGCGCAAAAGGAATTGTCGAAGCCGATCGCGACCGAGATTTCGCCGCTGAAGAAGTTTTACGTCGCGGAGAATTATCACCAGGACTACTTCAAGAACAACCCGGGCAACCCGTACTGCCAGTTCGTGGTGCGGCCGAAGGTGGACAAGTTCAAGAAGACGCTGGCGAAGGACGCGAAGTAGGTGGTTCGCGTCGGATTGGACGGTCCGATTCGCGCGTTCCACCTTTCACTGCGTTCGGTTTCGAGGCATCATCGCCGGCGGATCTGAGACCAAGCAACGGAGTGACCCCATGAAGATTTACGACATCTCGCTGCCGCTCGATGAGAACACCGTGCCCTGGCCGGGCGATGCGGGGTTTCAGAAAACGACGTCCCTTCGAATCGCCGAGGGGGCGTCGGTCAATCTCTCGAGTTTCTCGACCAGCTCGCACAATGGCACGCACGCGGATGCGCCTTTTCATTACGATTCGGTGGGCGAGACCATGGATCGGCTGCCGCCGGAAATTTTTCTCGGCCCGGCGCTGGTCGCGGAGATTGCGACCGATCGCGAGATTCCGGTTTCAGCTCTCGAGTCGCTGAATCTTACCGACACGCCACGACTTCTTTTGCGCACGGCGCCCGGCCGCGATCGAACCCGCTTCCCCAATCGCATCGCCACGCTCTCCGTCGAGGCCGTCGAGTGGCTCGCCGCGCGTGGGGTCCGCTTGGTCGGGGTTGATATCCCCTCGGTGGACGCGGTTGATTCCAAGGCGCTGCCGATTCATCACGCGATCGGCCGCGCCGGGATCCACATCATCGAGAATCTCCAACTCGATGGTGTGCCCCCGGGCCGCTACGAATTGATCGCGCTGCCGCTGAAGATCACCGGCGGCGATGGCTCGCCGGTCCGGGCGGTGCTGCGGACGTGCGAAGCTACCAGCTGAGCGGGCGGCTGGGGTCACGCCCGACTCCGAACTCAAAATCCCGGATTTGAGGGTCTTTGGAAGTCTGGCGCACCTGCCAGTTCGAAAGTCGATACCGCAAGAAAAATTTGTCCGTGTTGCGGTCGCCAGACGGAGAAAGAATGCAGGTCTCCTTGGCATAGCCGCCCTGCGGCGGGAAAATGATCCGCATTCTGCCGTAATAACTCCGCGTTGGGTGAATCTGGGAGCTTTGATCGTATTCTATGACTCCCGCATTGGGAAACGACACGTCCTTGTCCGGTGGGATGGGTCTCTTCCCCGCTTCCGAGCGAAGTGAGGAATCGAGCGCGGGCGGAACGATCAGCAGCGGGAAGACCAGCTCCTTCTTGCCGACGAGCGCGTGTAAGGCCCCCGTTTTCGACATTTCGCGGGCGTAGTCAAAGGCGATCGCGTCGACTTCGCTTCGCCCGCAGCTCTGCGTGACGCGAGCCTGCGCCGCACTGGCGTTGGCGGTCGGCGGAATCGTGATCACCACGCGGTAGGAAAGTTGGGGACCGCTGGTCGACTGCAGGATCCTGGTGATCAGGAATTCGGTGGGAATCTTCAGGAATTCCATTTTGCCCGCGGGTTTCGCAGATTTCGCGGGCTCCCTGGCCGGCGCCACGGTAGCGCCCGCGAAAAGCATGAAGCAGCACGGGACGAGCAAGGATAATTTCATGGGCAATTTGAATGGGGTGCGAACCGATTAGAAGCCGCTGAAGGAGACCTCTCGGTCAGGTGCCTTGCGATAGGGCTTTGACGACTGGAAATCACGCAGCCGGTGGTTCATTTCCGCGAGGGTCTCACTGGCAGGACCTTGGGAGAGGCGTCTTTGCAAGCGCCCGATGGCGTCGCGTTGCATCCGGATCGCCTCCGGCCAGTTGCCAGCCTCGGCGCAGGCGGCGGCGAGCGTTTCAAGATAGGTCCATTTCTCGAAGCGCGTGAGTTCGCAGCCGCGCTGTGCCAGTCGCACGGCTTCGCGGCCGTTGCGCACACGGGACGACGGATTGGTCGCCAGCCGCCAAGCCAGCAAATCGTAGGCGCCAGGATATTTGGGAAATGTGGAGATGACGGCGCGCAGGTTGCGCTCGACGCCCGCGTCGTCCCCGAGGATCTCGCACACGCGAGCGCGGGCCAGAAGGGAGGCCGGCGACTTCGGCATGACCTGACGCAGGCGATCGCAATCCGCAAAGGCATCAACCGGTCGTCGCTGTAGAGCCCGGATTTCCGATCGGTACCAGAGCGACGCCTCCGCCTCGAGATTGGACGCGATGGCGGCGCTGAAAAAGCGCGCGGCCTCCTCGTACTGCTTCCGATTCAGAGCGCTGAGGGCGTCGCCGTACGGGGATGCCGTGGCCGATGCACTGACTCCGGGGAGTCCGACGATGCCGATAACAAACCAGCCGGCCAGCGACAGTCGCCGTCTGGGTTTGGGTCGGCGTCGAAAAAGAAACATCATTGACCCGTCAGTGATATTCCCCGGAGAGAATAAGCGCAAGCGAATCGACGCGAGCGAGAAACGTCGCTTAGCACAGGAGCGGGAAGCGGATGGGCTCCTGCCTGGCTTGCGGCGGGGGCACCGGTGCCGCGACAATGGTTCCGCCTCCTCGCGTGACGTGTTAGGAGATCCGAGTGCGCCGCTATTTCTGCGGGAACAGGGCGCCGATCAACTCGCCGGCGGAGTCGTACCCACCGCGACCCTGCGCCGCGGCGGCCTGTTGCGGTGGAGCGCCGCTGGGTCCACCCATTTGGCCGAGCACTTGGAGAATTTGACCGAGTCCGCCCATCCCCGACGAGGGAGCGGAATCCTGCTGCGGAGCGCCACCCATGCCGCCCATCACCTGTCCAAGAATGTCCATGAGCCCGCCGGCGCGGCCTTGGCCTGAGGCCTGTTGCGGGGCGCCGCCCATGCTGCCCATCACCTGGCCAAGAATTCCCATGAGGCCGCCCCCGGGCGCGCCCGGGGCCGCGCCCATTCCGCCGGGTGCGCCGCGCGAGGAAAGAACCTTTTGCAATATCATTGGTCCAACCGCGGCCAGGATTCCGGACAGCATGCCGCCACCCTTGGGCAGGCCGAGCTGGCTGAAGAGGGAACCAAGTCCGCTCTGCTGGAGAAATTTCGGATCGGTCACGTTCTGTCCGTCCGCGGCGGCCTGCTGGTATTGATGCAAGGCGTCGAATTGCTCTTCACTGACACCCAGATACTCGGCCATTTGCGCGATGCGCTCCTGTTCCTCGTCGGTGTATTGCCCGTCCGATTGCGCGAACGATATCATGTCCTGCACAAGCGAGAAGCGGAGGTCGCTGGTCTTCAATCCGTCGAGACTCTTCTGCAGGCTGCCGCTACCCTGATCACGGGCGGAATCGATGACATGTTGCGCTTCCTGCTCCGTGAGACCGGTTGCCTGCGCCAAATGGTTGAGAAATTCCACCTCCGCGTCCGACGCGCGACGGTTGGCAGTTGTAAGCGACGCAATCGCGCCAAGATAGGCGGACTTTTGCGCCGGCGGAAACTTGGCGAAGTCGGGAGAAGCTTGGGACATGCCGCCCAGACTACGAATGGCGCGCGACTTGAATAGTCAAATCGCGCGAATAATCCGCCGCCGAACCGGACTAGATGAACGCCAGCTTCGGGTCGGCGTAATTCGTGTTAAACCGCCCGATGTTGGGCAGGACGGACGCGATATCGGTCTGGCTGACGCCGAACCATAGCGCGAGGCGCGCGGCGTATTCGTCCACCGAAGTCGACGGCACCCAGCGGCCCTGGCCCGTGTCGTCGGGATTGACGTGCGGCGCGCCAACTTGATTGAGTACTTGGTCGGGGATGCCGCGGTTTCCGTAGATGTTCTGGCCGTGTACCGCGCCGCCGACGATGAGATGGTGACTGCCCCAGCCGTGGTCGGAACCGTTGCCGTTGCCCTGATAAGTGCGGCCGAAATCCGAGCCCGTAAACGTGGTGACGCTGTCTTGCACCGCCATTTCGAGCGTGGCGTCGTAGAATGCCTTCACCGCGCCGCTGAGTTCGGCATAGAGGCCGTTGTGCGAAGCTACTTCGTTTGTGTGCGTGTCGTATCCGCCCACCGAGACAAAGAAAATCTGTCGGCGGAGATTCAGATCGTCGCGACCCTTGATCAGGCGGGCGATCATCTTGAGCTGGTTGCCCAACCCGGTGGCCGGGAAGACGGTGGCCAGCGGCGTGCCGCCCTGCGTGGGATCCGTGCGGTTGAGCGCGACCTTGAGCAGCGCGGCATTGTCGATGGACCGCTTGGCCGTGGCGGCAAAGGTCTTTTCGAACAGGTTCGTGTGGCTCAGCGCGATCAGGTCGTCGATCGCGCGGGAACGCAGCAGGTCGTTCGCGTTGGCGCCGGCCGTGCCGGGATAAATGTAGTTGTTGAGGCCCACGGCGCCATTGGTCGAGACGTTGTACGGCACGATCGTGTCGCCTACCTGGAACGTGTTGTTGCCGTTCAGCGAAATGCAGACCGAAACCTGGCCGCTGGAATTCAACGCCTTCAGGGCCGCCAGTTCACCCATCCGGCCGCCCCATCCGGTCACGGCGCCGAGACCGACGTCCGGCACGCTGGTCTGCCACTGCGACTGCTGGTCGCTGTGCGAGAACAGTTGCGGCGGCTTGCGCTTCGCGGACGAACGGTAGTCCGTGACATTGGCGAGCGGCTCGACCAGCGACCCGACGTTCGCCAAAATAGCGAGCTTTTGCGCGTCGAAGAGCGTCTTGAGGCCGGTCAGGTTTCCGTTCAGCCCGAAGGTTCGTCCGTCGCTCGTCAGCGGGCTGATCGGCAGCAGGCTCGCGAGGGGCAGGGCGATGCCGCCGCGCGCCGCCGTGTAACCGTTGTAATCGGTCGTCGAGGTCGGCACGATCATGTTGTTCGAGTCGTTGCCGCCGTAGAGGAACAGGCAGACGAGCGCCTTGTAGTCACCGCTCAGCACATCGGAATTCCCGAGGCTGAAGGCGGCGATCTTGCGCAGATCGAAGAGCGCGTTGGTCAGGCCGGCGGTGCCGACAGCCGCGCAGGCGGCCTGGCGCAGGAACGAGCGGCGGGTGATGAGGTTGGGCGTGTTCATCGGAATAAGGCGGAGTGGGACGCTCGAAAGGCGGAGATCAGCGCTGGGTGGAGAACTGGGGGGACGTGATGATGAGGTGGACCGCGGTTCGGACCCGCTCGAGTTGATTCGCGCCGGACGTGCCACCGTTGTTCGT
>JANMQT010000401.1:0-1515 GCA_031370675.1 Verrucomicrobiota bacterium | reverse complement strand
CTCACCCAGCATTGCGACCTTTTCGTTGCGATCGGCTCGTCGCTGGTGGTCTGGCCCGCGGCAGGATTTCCACTGATGGCAAAGAACTGCGGCGCAAGACTGGTCATCATCAACAACGAGCCCACCGAACAGGATGACATTGCCGATCTCGTCATCCGCCACGACATCGGCGAGACGCTTGGGCCGTTCGTAGGCAATTGATGCCGAATTGATTCGGGGCTGTGCAAGCTGTTCATAGGTCATGGCAGATTTGTTTTTTATCTATGCGCCGCAAGCGGGAGTGTTATCTTTTGATTCGAGAGATTCGCGTGGCGTCATCAATGAATTCTCATAGATGGGCGCGTGTTCCGGCGGCGTCGCAGCGGTGACGGGGTCGTCGATGATGTGTGGGGTCCGGGGTCATGGGGTCGGACGGATTTGAGTCCAAGAAGCTCGGGGGTCCGCCATCAGGCGGAACGGGACCGGAGAGGCTTGGGCCGAACGAATTTGCAGGCAACGCCGGGCGCGATCCCGCGATCGATGCGCTGACAGGCCTCGGCGACAGCGCCGCCAACCTGGTCGAAATCTCCGGCATCATAAAATGGTTCGATGCATCAAAGGGCTATGGCTTCATCGTGCCGGACAATGGCTGGCCGGACGTGCTTCTGCACGTCACCGTGCTCAGACGCGACGGCTATCAAACCGCCTATGAGGGTGCGCGGCTGGTCTGCGAATGCGTGCAGCGCCAAAAGGGCTATCAGGCGTTCCGGATTCTCTCGATGGATGAATCCACCGCGATCCACCCGGCGCAGATGCTGCCGCCGCGGACCCACGTCAGCGTCACCCCGACCAGTGGGCTGGAGCGGGCGCAGGTCAAATGGTTCAACCGGCTGCGCGGCTTCGGCTTCCTGACCTGCGGCGAGGGGACCCCGGACATCTTCGTGCACATGGAAACCCTGCGCCGCTTCGGGATGACGGAGTTGCGCCCCGGCCAGTACGTGCTGGTGCGGTTCGGGCCCGGCTCCAAGGGCATGATGGCGGCCGAAATCCAGCCGGAAGCCGGCGCGCCCGGGCTTTCGTCGCACTAGTCGTCCGGTTTTCCATCAACTCACGAAACCGTTAGCCGGGCCGCCAGAATGCCGGTTATGCGCCTCGCCGAGGGTCTGGTATTTGCCACGATCATTGGGCTAGGATTCCTCCCAAATCCTCCACGGCTTTCGGTGAGCTTGTTGATGAGTTTTGATTCAGGTGTTGCCCGGCGCCGCGCCCGAGCATGGCTTTGGCTGCCCGTGGCGGCGGCGCTCGCGCTGTGCGCCTTTGCGAGTTTTGGCGCGCGGGCGGCGAGCATCCAGCCGCTCGAAATCGTCACCAAGTCAGGCGTGCACGTTTTCTCGGTCGAGATGGCGACGACGGAGGAGGAAAAGACCACCGGGCTGATGTACCGAAAGGAACTGCCGGACGGGAAGGGGATGCTGTTCGACTTCTCGCCGGAACAGCAGATATCGATGTGGATGAAGAACACCTTCATCCCGCTCG
>JANMQT010000396.1:0-5712 GCA_031370675.1 Verrucomicrobiota bacterium | reverse complement strand
CGGCTGCGGCACTTTTTCAATCGCGTTCGTCTTGGTGTCGAAAATAAACAACCGGGCGACCCGGCCGCCCCGGTAGTGCTTCCATTGGTCCGAGGCCTCGGCCACCGGCAGGTATGCGATGAATTTTCCATCGGGCGAAATTGCGGCCTTGTTGGCGTGCGGAATCGGCAGACGTGTCGGCACGCCGCCTTCGATCGGCACGGTGTAAAGCTGGAGATAGCGGGTGGTGTAGACCTCGCGGCTCGAAGAAAAGAGGACCGATTTTCCGTCCGGTGTGAAGCCCAGCGCGACATCATTACCCGGGTGCCAGGTCAGGCGCTTCGGCATGCCGCCTTCCGTCGCGACCACATACACGTCCGCGTTTCCATCGTAGCGACCCGTGAAGGCGATGAGTTTTCCATCGGGGGAAAAGCGCGGTCCCGACTCAATCCCGGGGTGTGAGGTCAGGCGTTGCACCCCGGTGCCGTCGAGGTGCGCGACCCACAAATCGTTGGCGTAGGCGAAGGCGATCCGATCCGCGCTCACGGCCGGATCGGAGAGCAGGCGCGTGTCTTGCACGTCGACCGCGCGCGCGACCGGGATGTAGGCGAGGCAGAGGGTCAGGAGGAGGACCGAGAGTCGAAGAAATTTCATGGGTTGCGACGGGAGGATGAGCGAATAGCAATTCGCGACCCCGGTAGCAAGCCCCGGGGGTGGTGGGAGCGTCTCCGCTCGGTCCACCGGGCTCAGGCCCCGCCGGGATGGGTCAACTCGAAGCAATGCGGACAGGAAACATCGGGCACGTAGCGGGGATCGCGTTGCTCATCCTGCTTGAGCGGAGTTTGGCAATGGAAACACAGCACGGAGGTTGATTCGCGCAGGTGCGGATCGACGCCCACGCGTCGATCAAAGACAAAACACTCCCCGTCAAAATGCGCGCCGCCGCATTCCTCGAAATATTTCAGGATGCCGCCATCGAGTTGAAACACATTTTGGAATCCCGACAGCTCGAGAAAGGGACCGGCTTTCTCGCAACGAATGCCGCCAGTGCAAAACGTCACGATGGTCTGCGTCTTGAGCTCCTCCGGCAGCTTCCGGGCGGCCTCGGGAAATTCGCGGAAATGTTCAATGCCCGCGGCGCGCGCGCCGCGGAATGTTCCCATCCGGATCTCAAAATCGTTTCGGGTGTCGAGCAGCGTGATCGGTTTCCCTTCGTCGAGCCATTGTTTCAGCACGCGCGCCGGAAGCCGCCGGGTCGGACGCTGTGCGGGATCAACCTCCGCGACGCTGAAGGCGATGATCTCCTTTTTAATCTTCACCAGCATCCGGTTGAACGGTGGCTCGTCACTCTCGCTTTCTTTCGGCGTGAGATCTTGCAAGCCAGGCACGGTGCGGAGCTCGGCCAGGAGCGCGTCCGTTTGGGCGCGGTCGCCCGCGACAAAGAAATTGATGCCCTCTGGGCTCAGCAGGATGGTGCCGCGCAACCCGCTGGCGAGGCTCTGGGCCAGCAGTTTCTCGCGCAGTTCCAGCAGGCGAACCAGCGGGGTGAATTTGTAGGCTGAAAGGTTCAGGATCGCTGGCATGGAGTGGGCGCGATATTCTAGCCCTGTTCCCGCGCCAACGATAGCGTCCTGTCGTCGGGTCACCCAACCTTTGGGCTAGTCATCATCGTCATCGTCGGCCCCTTTCGGCAACGGCGAGACGATCGTTACCTTGGTAATCTTGTCCTGGTCATCGCGCGTTGCGATCAAGCGAACCTCGTCCTGCGAGTCCTTCGGCTGCCGGTAGGTGAGAGTGACCGAGCTGTAGCCGGTGCTGTTGGTCCGGCCGGTGGATAGGTTCCATTTTTGGTAGGAGAGTGCGGCCGCCCAAGCGTCAGCCAGTTGCGCCGGCGTAAGCGTCGAGGTGCCCATTTGGGCAATTCGATCCTCATCATTCACCTTCTTGATCCCGATCGGGCCATCGGCCTTGAACTCCGGAATTTGCGGGGTCCACTTTGGCAATGCCAGCGGACCTGCCGCCAAAGCCGCGTCGATGCGCTTTTTTTTCTGCTTGGACTCCTTCTTCGCGTCGTCAGCGAGCATCTTCTTCACGTCGGGCATCGGCAGACCCATGCCCTTCGCCGCCTCGGTGGCCTTTTTCAGCGCCGCCGCGGTTTCCTTGTCCTCGTCCTGAGCGCGCGCCGGTGGCGCCATTAGCAGGGCGCCCGCCAAACAGAGGATCCAAACGCCACGGTTTGATTTCATGCGCGCCAGACTAGGGGCTCGGGCAGGGCCGGGCAATCCGGAATCGCTGCGTGGTTGTTTCGGCGAACGCAACGATGGAATCATTTTGAATGATTCAGACGATCCGCGCGGCTGCGTTCGCCGCGGCACGAATTCGGACCGCTGGAGTGGCTCTGGCGATTCGCCACCAACGGGCACCGGCCAAAATCGCCGGCGGGCGCCGAGGTCATCGCGCTGGGGCCGGCTTGAGGATGCCGGGTTCCTACTCGTTGCGCTGCAGCACTTCGTGATTTTCGTACGCGGTGATGAGGCGCTCGAGCTGACCGATGCGGGCCTGCAATTCATGGCCGCGCTGGCTGTCGGCCACGCGCTTGGACGCGCTCCATTCCTTCAGCACCGTGATCTTCGGGATGATGTCGGCGCCATCCCGCACGGCCGCTTCCACCGAATCGAAATGGGAATGTTCCGCCAGCAGCGTGCGGTCGGCCTCGAGCACCAGCGTGTAACCGTGATCGCCGTACACTTCCGAAAAGGCGCCGTCGATCGTGATCGCCTTGCCGCTGCGCTTGAGTGGCGACTCGCCCTTTTCCATTTTCACGGGCACGTGACCGTTCACGATCATGCCGTCGGCCGGATCCACCCCGAACTCCGTCAGCACCTTGTCGCAGAACCACGGCTCGTGGATGAGCGAGAAATACGCGTCCTTCGACTCATGCTTCGCCTTCTTGTCCTCGACGAGATCGGCCTCGAACGTCGCAATCTTGTCCTTGCCCGAAAGCGGGGAAGCGGGCCCCGCCCAAAGGTACCAGAGCAAATCGGCCTCGTGGCGCGCGCCGTCCATCATCCGGAAAATGGTGCGTTCGATCTCCGCGAACAGCTCGCGGCCGTGCAGCATCTTCCCGTTGATCGGCATGTCGATGAATTCGCCCTGGGCGTCGACCGGCAGGCAGCCGTGGAAGATCAGGCATTGCTCCCGCCGCAGGACCATGCGTCCGCGCGAGACCATCCAGCACATCTGGCGCCAGAGCGTCTTGCTGCGCAGAATCGATTGCCGGATGCGAGTCAGGCAGGCCTGTTCCTCGGGCGACATCGTGTAGGGAGACGCCGGGTCGATCGTCGGAAAATGCGTGTCCTTAAGCGGGTAGGTCACGCCATCGAGCTCGATCGTGCCGGCTGCGTGGTCGATGCGGTGCAGCATGCGGCGCGATTCCATCTGCCACTCGGGATGGCGCTCCAGCATTTGCCCCTCGAGCTTGAACTCCATCACAGCCGCCGCCTTTTGCATGCGCGCGATGGTCTCGGTTTCGCGCATGCCCGTGCCCTTGCCATGGAAACACGTCGCGGGATCGGTCCCGTAGACACTGCGCGCCAGCACCTCGAGGGGCTGCACCGGAATGCCGTAGCCTTCCTCGAGTTGGGTGAGCCGGCGATAACGCAGCGAAACGCGCAGGACGTGGCAGATGAGCGCCTCGTGACCGAGGCACGCTCCCAGCCACGCCATGTCGTGATTGCCCCACACGAACGCGACCTCGGGCTGCTGCATCAGGTACTCCACCACGCGGTCGCCGCGCGGTCCGCGATCCCAGCAATCGCCCGCGATGACCAGTTCATCGACCGCCAGGTTGCGGATGACGCGGCAGGTCAGATGCACGAAATGCAGCGCGCGGCGTCTCCGGGCCAGCGTCGACACGATGGCCTCGACAAACTCGCCACCGCGCTCCGTGGAGGGCGCGTGCAAAATTTCGGAAAACAGCTCGCGATAGTCCGCCGGAAAGACTTCCGAGGTGCGCTTTAGGCTGCGCCGGGACGCGAGCACGCGCACGATCTCGAAGAGCGGTGTCAGCATCCGGCGGGCGTACGCCATGCGGGCGTCGCGGTCGGTCAGCGTGGCTTCGAGATGTTCGATCACCTCGGCCGGATAAAAGAGCAGCGTGAGCAGCGCCTGGAATTCGTCGGGCGGGAGCTTCGCCTGGAACAACCGCTCGACCAGCGGGCGCAGCGTGCCGGAGGCATTGTTGATGACGTGGCGGAGCTTCTTGTCCTCGCCGTGGATGTCGCTGATGACGTGGATGGCGCCCTTGGGCAGACTCATCTCGGCGGCGCAGCGCGCCATTTCCGCTACGGCGGCATCGATGGAGGGAAATTCGCGCGCGAGTGGGCGCAGCAAATCGGCTTCGGAAGGGTTGGCTCGGGTGGGCATGGCGGGGAAACGCCGCATCCTGCCCGATTCCCCCCGCGCTGGCCATCGCTTTTAGACTTCGAAAGCGAGCTTGAGGCTCGTAGTGTGGGCGGTGGTAAGACCATGAAGCGAAACCGAGACCCCCAGCCGTCCGCGCAGAAATCCGGGTGTCCGTTCTGCCCCGTGATTCCCGGCTACATGCTGCGGCACCTCGCCGAGCACGGCCCGGCACGCCTGCGGAAAATGGCGTTTCGCTCGCTGGAACAGTCCGAGCATTTGCGCGGTCAGCGCGCGATGCTCGCGCATCTCGGCGCGGTGGCGTTGACCACTCCCACCGGCACGAGGCGTCGCACGATTTATGATGCGGCGCACGGCACGCGTCTGCCCGGCATGCTGGTGCGCAGCGAGGGAAATCCAAGCGGCACGGACGAGGCCGTGAACGAGGCCTACAACTTTTCCGGTGTGACCTACGATTTCTACCGGGCGGTGCTGGGCCGCAACTCGGTCGACGATCGCGGCCTGCGCCTGGACTCTTCCGTGCACTACTCGACGAAATACGACAACGCGTTCTGGAACGGCGTGCAGATGGTTTACGGCGACGGCGACGGCGTCATTTTTAAGCGCTTCACCCGCTGTCTCGACGTGGTGGGTCACGAATTGACGCACGGCGTCACGCAGTACGAGGCCGCGTTGGAATACCAGGGTCAGCCGGGCGCGCTCAACGAGTCGTTCTCCGATGTCTTTGGCTCGCTCGTCAAACAATGGAAGCTCCAGCAGACCGCGGCGAAGGCGGACTGGCTGATCGGCGCGCAACTGCTGGCGCGCGGCGTCAAGGGCCGGGCCCTGCGATCGCTGGCCGCGCCGGGCACCGCCTATGATGATCCGAATCTTGGCAAGGATCCGCAGCCCGCGCATATGCGGGATTTCTACAAGGGCTCGGACGACAACGGCGGCGTGCACATCAATTCCGGCATCCCCAATCATGCCTTCTATCTGGTGGCCACCGCGCTCGGCGGAAACGCGTGGAGCCGCGCGGGAAAAATCTGGTACGACACCCTTTGCACTCAGCTCCGGCCCGCCTCCACCTTCAAGGATGCGGCCAATGCGACCATCGCCTCGGCCGGAAAACTCTTCGGCGGGCGGGGCGCGGAATCCGCCGCCGTGAAGTCGGCATGGCAGGCTGTGGGGGTGCTTTGACCCGATGCGACTCACCTTGACGCGCAGCGGCGGATTCCTGGGCTCGGCGCTGCCGCCGGTGGTCGTGGACACCGCGTCGCTGGCGCACAAGCAACAGCAACATGTTGAGCGATTGGTGCAGGCCGCCGATTT